>JANNRO010000190.1:0-1995 GCA_031401505.1 Planctomycetia bacterium | reverse complement strand
CCGGGTCGCCAAGCAGCGTGTACATCCAGGAGCCTTCTTCGAGAATCCGTTCGAGCGGCACCGTGCCGGGCGTCAACTGGCGTGCGCCGAACTCGATCAACTTGCGGCCTCGGTCGGCGGGGTCGGGTTCGAGGACGCCCTTGACCGCCGCGTCGAGCACCTCACCGATCCGTCGATTCGGGTCCTTGAAGATCGTCATCGCGATCTGACGACCGATGAACGAGTTGAATGCCGGATGGCAGACGCGCGTCGCACCCCAGTAGGTGAGCGGGCCGTGCGGGCGTGCCAGAAGCAACTCGCCGACGGCCGTCTGGTCGGGGTCATCGAACGTGGCCGTCGTGCATGCGACGACGAACATCGCAGGCGGGGTGCCCGTGACGTTGACCTGCGGGACGTCGGCGCTCCGAAGGATCGGGTAGCGCGAATTGCCGACACGCAGCGAGTCGAATCCCTCGGCCCAGCCGTGACCGACGTACGTGTAGAAGAGCGCGCCCTCGTTCAATCCCCCGATGACCTTCTCGTGGAAGCGGGACGGTGGCCAGCAGTAGGCGCTGTTGGCACTCGCAAACGTCACTTCGACGTCGTAGGCGGGGGGGATCTCCTCGCTGACGATGTTCTCGAAGAGATTCTGGAGCAGCGTGTCGATCAGCGGGCCGAAACGGCCCTCGGACGTCACGAACCGGACGAGGCGCCGCGTGCGATCGGCGGGGGGCTTCGTCTCGTAGGCGATGACGCGATCGACGTATGCGTCCATCGTCGCCGCGTCGCGAAAGGGGAGGCGGCCGACCGACGGCGGCTTGACGCCCTTCTCGAGTCCCGCGCGCACGAACAACCGGTCGCTGGCGGTCGCACCGTTGTACATGGTGCGCCCGTACGCCGTCGGGATCGACGTTCGGGGGTCCTCGACTACGTCCCGCATGGCGTCGCCGGCCAGCAATAGAAATCGCGGCTTCGTTCCGGCAGCCGCTAGCTGACTGAGATAGCGGCCCACGACTTCCGGATCGCAGGTCCCGTAGCCCAATCGATCGACGACGTCGGCGAAGGGGATCCCGACGGCTTTGACACCGCTCGCGCTCCTGTGGGCCGCGAGGCGCGCGGCGCCGGCCGCGGTCGCCGTCGTCGTGAGGATGACCTCGTCGGCGCCCTTCGCGGCGGCGACGGGATCCGGCGCGTCGAAGTGTGGTTCCGCCCTCGTCGCGAAAATCACGGACAACCGCACGAATACGTCGGGCTCCACTTCCGCCAAGGCGGCGTCTGTCTTCGGCATCAACGCGCGCACCTCGACCGAGTCGATCCAGATCGCGCCGCGGTCGTCGCTCGTGTCGTCGGGGGTGGTGGGGGGCATCGACGCCGTCGCGTCGCGCAGGACGAGCGGTGTCCCCTTCTCCGGGAGACCGCTCGCGACGCCGTGAAACGACACGGTCGAGGCTCCGGCGCCCCGGACAGCTGCGACGGGGGCGAGCGTCCATGATCCCCACGAGAGAGAGAGTTGAACCAATCCCTCGTGCGTCGGTGCGAGCGTCACGCGGATCGAGATCGCCGATCCGGCGACGGGACCCCAGTCCGGCAGCTCGATCGGCAGCTCCGCGGCGCGTCCCGGCTCGATCTTCGCGAGGAAGCCATGCGGGAAGGGTCCGTCGTAGACCTCGGGCTTCGCTCCCGCGACGCTCCCGAACACGACGTCGTCGTTCCAGAGCAGGCGTTCGACGAAGGGGAAGGTCGCCATCACGACTCGAGGCATCGCGGCGCCCGGCAGGGGCGGTGGCGTGGGCGGACCGTGCGACAGCCGAAGGTCCACCACCGACGGGCGGTTGGCCGGTCCGTTCGGCAGGAGGATGTCCACGAAGCCTTGACCGCCGACGCGCGCGTGGGCGCTGGCCGGCATGCGTTGGAGGTCCCGTTCTGAGAGCTTCGGCTCGAGCGATTTGCGATGGGTGAGCAGCGTCGGAACGGAACGCTCGAGGCGAAGTCGGTAGGCATCGGGCTTCGACGCGG
>JANNRO010000189.1:0-3264 GCA_031401505.1 Planctomycetia bacterium | reverse complement strand
GAGACCCTGCGCATTCGAATTCCTCCCAGGAACGCTCTCGGCTCTCCGAGGCCGACTTCGACCAAGGGTGAACATAGCGACCGGCACCCCATCGACGCAAGCAACGACCGGGTTCCTTCACGGGAGGGGCCGTGGGGCGGTTCGCAGGTCGGCGACGGGCTCTGCCAAGCCCGGCGGTAGTCTGTGCGGGGCCGTCGGGCAAGCCCGCCGTCGTCCCCGCCGAGCAAATCGCAAGCCCGGGGGCGCAGTACTCAAACGGGAGAACCGATCGTGCGCATTCGTCCGTTCCGAACGTCGCCCATCGCGTGCGTCATCAGATGCGTGGTGGCGCTCGTTGCCGCATCGAGCATCGATTGCGCCGCCGACGAAGCGCCCGTCAATCTGACGCGACTTTCGACCGCCCGCGTCGAGGCGACGACGGCGCCCGGCGGCGGCGCATCGGCCGTCGCCGCGCTGTTCGACGGCGACCCCGCGACGAGTTTCGTCGGCGCCGCCTCCGCGAAGTCGCCGTTGGACGTCGTGCTCGGCTTCGGCGGCGCGATCGTGGCGCCCGAACGGATTCGCGTTCGCCTGTCCGCTGGTCCAGCGGAACTCGTCGGCTGCGAAGTCGAGATCCTCGCCTCCGCCGTCTCTCCGATCGCGGGCTTTCGCACCCTGCGCACGGACCCGTTGAAGCCCGATCCGAAGCCGCAGGAGTTCGCGTTCCCAGCCGTCGCAGCGAAGTTCGTGCTGCTGCGCTTTCGGCCCGCGCCGGGCGTCGATCGGATCGCGGTGGCCGAAGTCGAAGTCGTCGGACACGAAGGCGAACCGCGTTCGCGCTACGCGTTCGCCGAGTCGCCGGCGAAGGCATTCGACGTGCTCGCGCGGCTGGAGGCCGTCTCATCGCTGCGCGTGACCGCGACACCGGAGGAAGTGGCCCTCTTTCGTCGCGCAAAGGAAGGCCCACTCGACGACGCGACGTTCGCCGACGCGGCGTTGCTCGCGTCGGGCGCGCTCGACGCTGCGCAGCGGGCCTCGTATCGCAAGCGACTCGACGCGCTGACAGCCGAAGCTCGCGCAGCGGTCGGGTCGGCGAGCGGCCTCGAGGCGAAGGGTGACGCGCTCCTGCGCTGGCTCCATGCCGGTCCGATGAAGAAGGGATACGTGTCGGAACAAACCGACCTCTCGGTGCTCCTCGACACCGCGACCTTCAATTGCGTCTCCTCGGCAATCCTCTACGCGATCGTCGCGCGGCGACTGGGACTCGACGCGCGTGGCATCGAGGTGCCCGACCACGCGTTCTCGATCGTGTACGAGGGAACGAACCACGTGGACGTCGAGACGACGAACGCGCTCGGGTTCAATCCCGCGCGCAACAAGACGGGCCTCGCGGCCTTCGAGAAGGCGACGGGCTTTCGCTACATTGCGGACAGCCACCGCGACAAGCGCCGCGAGGTGGACTCCGCGGGCCTCGCCGCGATCGTGTACTACAACCACGGCGTCCTGCTCGGTCGGGCCGGCCGACACCACGAGGCGCTGCTCTCGTACTTCCGGGCGATGAGCCTCGACCCCGAGTTCGGCTCGGCCGTCAAGAACGCGATGGCCGAACTCGCGAACTGGGGCGTCGCGCTCTCCAAGAAGGGCGAGTTCGAGTCGGCGCTCGAGGTGGTGCGCACGGGCCTCGCGCTCGCGCCGGCTGACGCGCTCCTGCGCAGCAACCGCGACGCGATCTGGTCACGGTGGGTCGAGACGACGACGGACGCGGGCAAGCCCGTCGAGGCCGTCGCCCTCGTGCGTCGAGCGATCGCCGACGTCCCGGGAGGGCCGTTCGACTCGATGCTCTCCTGGCCGTACCTGAAGCCCGCCGAGGAGCGCGCGAAGGCGTCGAAGTGGGAGGAGTCGCTCTCGATGACCGACGCGGCGCTCGCGACGCTGGACGGGAAGGCGCGCGACGACGTGGTCTCCTGGCGCATCGGCGTGCGCAACCGCTGGACGCTCGCGGAGGCGAATGCCGGCCGGTTCGCGTCGGCGGCGGCCGTGCTCGAAAAGGCGCTCGCGGAGTCGCCCGGCGATGGCGTGTTGCAGCGCAATGCCGCGTGGCTTGCGCAAGAGTGGGCCGTCGCGATCGACGCGTCGGACGGGCCCGCCGCGCTGGCCGCGCTCGTCAAAGACCTCGTCGCACGCTTCCCCGGCGTTCCCGCCGTCGCGAAGGCGGGGGCGAGCGTCACGAACAACAAGGTGGTCGCGCGGCTCCAGAAGAAGGAGTGGGCGGAGGCGCTCGCCGCGACGACCGCCGGCGCCGACCTCCTCGAAGCGAAGGCTCGTGACGATCTGACGATCGCGGCATACGACGGCTGGGCGAAGGACCGCATCGCGTCCAAGTCGTGGTCGGAGGCGGCCGACGTCTACGTGAAGGCGCTGGCGGCGGTGCCGAGTTCGTCGCTGATTCGAAACAACGTGATCTACCTGGCGCAACTGTGGTCACAGGACGTCGCGGCGTCGAAGGGCCCCGACGCGGTGGCCACGCTTCGAGCGGATCTCGCGGCCCGCTTCCCGTCGATCCCCGAAGTCGGTCGCGCGGGCGCGCTGGTCACGCGCAATGCGATCATCGAGCACCTCCAGGCCCGGCGGTGGAGCGCCGCGCTCGACGGGATCGCGAGTGCGGCGGATCTCCTCGAAAAGAAGGAACGGGAGGAATTGACCGTCGGCGCCTACGACGGCTGGGCCGGCGGGCTGGCCGAGCAGAAGAAGTGGACGGAGGCCGCGGACGTGTACGCGAAGGGGCTTCTCGCGGCGCCGAAGTCGTCGCAGCTCGAGAACAACGTCGTGTTTCTCGCGCAGGAGTGGGCGAAGAGCGAAGCCGCGGCGAACGGCGCCATCGCTGCCGTCGACGCGCTGCGCTCGATGCGAGGCCGATTCCCCGAGATCGGAGCGATCGCGGCGACGGCCAAGCAAACGATGGGCGCCATCTGCGCCGATCTCGTCGCGAAGGGTCGTTACGAGGACGCTGTGGCCGCCGCGGTCGCGGCCGCCACCGTGCTCGACACCGACAAGGAGCGCGAGGAAGTGCTCGTGCGGACGTACGAGCGCTGGGCCGCCGCGCTCGAGAAGACCGCCGCGTGGGAAGACGCGGTCGCTGTATGGGCGAAGGCCCTCGAGCGTCTTCGTTGTGCACCAAGTTCTTCTAAAGAGTCGATTCATGTTTGCGCGAAACATCGCGGCGCTGTGATTGAGGCTAAAGTGAGGATCAAAGCCTCCACGCTTTAGTTCACCTTGGCCAACGAT
>JANNRO010000188.1:0-2617 GCA_031401505.1 Planctomycetia bacterium | reverse complement strand
CCCCCCCCCCCAAAAAACCACGCGCCCCGATGGGCGCCCCCCTGGGCCCGCGCGGTTCGAACGAACGAGCGGCTTCGACTACGGAGTCGGAACCGGAGCCTCGACGACGGGTGCGGCACCCTCCGCGGGCAGCGTGCGAACGAGCGTCAGCCCGATCTTGCGCTCCTCGGCGTCGATGCGCAGCACGCGCACCGAAACCTTGGTGCCCGGCGTCAGGTTGTCCGACGGCGTCAGCTCGGAGATGTGGAGGAGGCCCTCCAGGTCCTTGTCGAGCGAGACGAACACGCCGAAGTTCGTGACCTTCGTCACGTCGCCGATGTGCTCCGTCGAGACGCCGAAGCGCTCGGAGATGTCGTGCTGCCACGGATCGAGCTCGAGCTGCTTCATGCCGAGCGCGATGCGCTTCTTTTCCTTGTCCACCGAGAGGACGAGGGCCCGGATCTTGTCGCCCTTGTTCACGACCTCGGCCGGGTTGGCGATTTTCTTCGTCCACGACATGTCGGAGACGTGGAGGAGACCGTCGATGCCGTCGGAGATCTCGACGAAGGCGCCGTATCCCGTCAGGTTGCGCACGGTGCCCTCGACGACGGTGCCCGGGGGGAACTTCCCGTCCACGTCGTCCCAGGGGTTCCCGTCGGCCTGCTTCATGCCGAGCGAGATCTCCTGCTTCTCCTTGTTGATGTCGAGCACGACCACCTCGACGTCGTCGCCGACCTTGACGACCTCGCTCGGGTGATTGACGCGCTTGGACCACGACATCTCGGAGATGTGGACGAGGCCCTCGATGCCGTCTTCCAGTTTCACGAACGCGCCGTACGGCATGACGTTGACGACCTTGCCCATGACCCGGCTGCCGACCGGGTACTTCAGTTCCACCGACTCCCAAGGCGAGGGGAACTTCTGCTTCAAGCCGAGCGCGATGCGCTCGCGGTCGTGATCGACGCGCAGGACCATCACCTCGACCTCGTCGTCGATCGAGAGCATCTCGGACGGATGGTTCAACCGGCTCCACGACATGTCGGTGATGTGGAGGAGGCCGTCGATGCCGCCCAAGTCGACGAACGCGCCGAAGTCGGCGATGTTCTTGACCACGCCCTGACGGATCTGACCGGGCTGGATCTCGGCGAGCAACGTCTTCTTCAGTTCGTCGCGCTGCTCCTCGATCAGCTTGCGGCGCGAGATGACGATGTTCATCCGGGGCTCGTCGATCTTGATGATCCGCGCCTCGATGTCCTTGCCGATGAACTCCGAGATGTCGTTCGCGCGGCGGATGGCCACCTGCGACGCGGGCAGGAAGACCGGCACGCCGATGTCGACGAGGAGCCCGCCCTTGATCTTCTTCAACACGCGACCGCGGACCGTGTCGCCTTCCTTGTGGCTCTGGATGATCCGTTCCCAGCCACGGATGCGATCGGCCTTCCTCTTCGAGAGGACGACGCCGCCGCCGACCTCGTCGACGCTCTCGAGGAGCACTTCGACGATGTCACCGACGTCGAACTCGCTGGCCTCGCCGAACTCGGACAACTGGATGATGCCTTCGGCCTTGTAGCCGATGTCGACGACGACTTCCGCGTTGCGGATGTCGACGATCTTTCCCTTGACGACCTTGTTGGCGGCGAAACCGCCGGCGGTGCTGTCGTAGGCGGCGACGAGGGTGTCGTGACCCCCACCTTCGCCGAAGACGGCCTCCATCTGGGTGTGGAGGTCGGAAGCGGTGATTTCCCGGGCTCGAATCTTGTCGCGTGCGCGCATGCGGGGAACTGTCTCGTTTCGACGGGAGGGTGGGTCGGAGGTTGGAACGGCGAACGGGACACCCGTCCGACGCTTCCGCCCCGGTCGCTTGCAGGCTCCTCCCGGGAACCTGAAACCGACGCCCCGAGGAGATCCCTAGGGGGTACGGGGAGGAACCCGGGAGAGTACCAACTCCCGGACGACCCCTAGAACCTTGTCGGGACCGAGGTCGGTCGTGTCCACCCGGACGGCGTCCGGGGCCTCGCGCAGCGGGGCGACCGTCCGATTCGTGTCCTTCCCGTCGCGCACGTCGATCGAGTCCCGGACGGCCCGGGGGTCGAGCGCCGGGTCCTTGCCACGCTTTTCCTCGACGCGGCGGCGGGCCCGCTCCTCGGGGGAGGCGTCGAGGTAGATCTTGATCGTCGCGGTCGGAAACACGACGGTTCCCATGTCGCGACCCTCCGCCACGATCCGGACGTTCGCCCGGGCGAACCGTCGCTGATGCTCGACCATGACGTCGCGCACGGCCGCGAAGGCGGCGACATCGCTCACCGCCGCGTCGACCGGCGCCGTCCGGATCGCATCGGTGACGTCACGACCGTCGATCGTCACACGGCCGGTCCTGGGATCGAGATCGATGCGCGCTTCTCGGGTGATGCGCACGACCGCCGCCTCGTCGGTTGGAGACACGTGCCGATCGAGCGCCATGACGGTGACCGCTCGATACATGGCCCCCGAATCGAGGTAGGCCCAGCCGAGCGACTCCGCCAGGCGACGCGCGACGGTGCTCTTGCCCGAGCCGGCGGGTCCGTCGATCGCGACGACGATCGGGGACGGAGCGGGACGAGGGGGAGCGGCGGGTGTCACGGGAGTTGGTACTGTCCCG
>JANNRO010000187.1:0-4986 GCA_031401505.1 Planctomycetia bacterium | reverse complement strand
TGCCGATTCCCTCACCCGAGGACGCCCCGGGGCGTGTTTGCGACGCCCGACCGATTGAGATGGACTGCGGCCTCGGCCGTTCGGCGGCGCGTCACGTTCGCCGTGCGCGCCGTCCTGGCGCCTACTGCCGCGCTCGCGATCCCAATGACCGGGTTGGCGTGAAAGCGGTGGTAGTAGGAGGAAGGGACTACGGTCGCAGTCGCGGAGCGCGGTGGTTTCAGGGGTGGTCTGCGAACCTGGCGAAAGGTCGTTCCTCTCGGCCTCGCACTCCTCAACTTTCAGTCGTCGCAGTGGGGTGGGCGCTGATCTCGACCCTTGCTACGCTTCGCATGCTCGAGCGAGGCAATGCTCATGACGGATCTGACTGGCGCGGCCGACGAGACCGCGCCGCCCGGCGGCGGTCGATGGCCCTGGCTCGCGGGACTCCTCACGATCCTCGCTCCGGGCGTCGGGCACGCCTACGCCGGGCACCCGCTCAGGGGCGCCGCGTTCATTCTTCTCGCGATCGGGTTGCAAGTCGGGTTCGTCGTCGTCCTGCTCTATGCACCGTTCGAGGGGTGGCGGCTCCTCGGAGCAGTGGCCGCCGCACTCGTCGCGTACTACGTATTCTCGGCCCTTGATGCCGCTCGATGCGCTCGGAGCGCGCAGCCTCGGCGTCGGAACCCGTGGGCGACTCTCCTGTCCATCGTGGTGGCGTTCGTCATGGCGCACGGGGCGCAGTACGCGTTCGCATACGTGGTAACGAGGCAGGTGATGGACATCTACAAGGTTCCTACGCGCTCCATGGTGCCGACGATCCTGTCCGGCGACCGAATCATGATGGACCGACTCGCGTATCGGAACGCGGATCCTGCCCGTGGCGACATCGTCGTGTACCGGTACCCGACCGATCGCTCTCGCGACTTCGTTAAGCGCGTCGTCGGACTTCCGGGTGATCGGGTGGAAGCGCGCGAGGGACTCGTCCGGGTAAACGGAGTTTCTGTCGATGAGCCGTATCTCGTCGAGCCGACTGGCGACTTTGAGCCTCGCGTCGTGCCCGCGGGATCGCTGTTCGTTCTCGGAGATCACCGCGGAGTCAGCAACGACAGCCGCATTCCGAGCCACGGATTCGTGCCTCGCGACGACGTGCGCGGTCGCGTCGTGCGGGTGATCTGGCCTTCCGGCGAAGAGGGCCACGGCCTCGACTGGAACCGGCTGGCGACTCACCCGCGCTGACACATGGTGATCGGCATGGACGATGGACCATTGCGGGCAGGGCGGTCGACTGCGTAGGATCCGGAACGTCTTGGGAGGCCGTGCATGCGATCCATCTCCGAACACGATTGGCGGGTGCTTCGCGAGATCCGGGCCGGCGCACTCGAACGCTTTTGCTCGTCGGCACTCGATGATGTCGGGCGATTGATCGGAACGCACGGGGCGAGTGACCAGCCAGTCGAGAGGCGCAACCGAGGCAACGACGCGACCGAGGTGGACGGTGGCGATCTGGGCGGAGGGAACGGGAAGAGGGAAAGGAGGGAGCGGCGGGGGAGGAATCTAGGCACGCGCGCCCCGGAAACGGGCGGCATGAGGGCCTCGGGCGTCGCCGAGCGCCCTCGAGACCCCCGTGGGGGTCTCGAGGGGGGGGAAACAGGCGTTCGTCGTGGCAGCGGCGGAACTGGGGGGCGATAGTGGTTTCCATGCATGGTTCCATCGGCGCGAGAGGGCGACGCGCGCTCTCGACACGGGCCTCGGGACGCTCGACCCGAAGTACGATCGGGTCGTGTGCTACGTGGCTGCAGACGTGCCCATGGCCGCCGCACAGGTCTGGTGCGGGCTCGAAGAAGCGCTTCGAGAGGACGGGAGTTTCCTGAAGTGGTCGGGGGCAAACGGAGGGTGACGCGGATGAATGCGGGCGGGCAAACTCGACGACAAAGACTGAGGCGCGCAGTCGCGTGTGTGGCGGCGCTCGCGTTGCCTGCCTCGTTCAACGCGGCAAGCGATGGCGATGAACCACCCAAGATTACGCTCACGGCGCCGGCCGAAGGCGCGTGGGTCGGGGCCAAGTTCACCGTACAGGGCCTGGTTGCTGGTGCGCCCAAGGGTGCGGTCGTCAAGCTCGGCGACCAAACGACTACGATCGGCGAGGGTGGGGCCTTCGAGTTCGCGGTGACCGCCGACCGCGAGGGGGAGCGCAGCCTGAACGTCGTCTTCACGCCGGCTGCGGGCCCCGTACTCGAAGCCGCGCGCATCGTGAAGGTCGATGCCACGCCGCCGTTGGTGGACGTGGTTCACCCGACCGCCGACGTCTCCGAGTACCTAGGTGAGACCGCCGTCGTGTCCGGTCGCTTTCTCGATTTGACGCCGCTCATGCTGCGCGTCAACGGCGCGGAAGCGCCGATCGACACGAGTGGTCGGTTCTCGGTACTCGTCCCGGTCCCCGCGAAGGGCGAGACCGTGGTAAGGATCGAGGTATTCGACGCCGCCGGGAATGCCGCGCCCGCCGTCGTCCGACGATTGATGCATTGGAAGGAACGCGGGCCCGTTTCGATGAGCATCGACGAAGTGGGCACGTTTTGGGTCGCACGGGACGGAAAGCGCGTCCCCTTGACGGGCGACGCCAAAAAGGACGCCGCGACGATCGTCGCGGCCGAGTCGTCGAAGGGGCCGCTCGCTCCCGATGACCGGCCTCTGCTGGTGCCGATTCGTGCGAAGGGCTCGACGGCTCCGTTCGCGGTCGTGAGGGCGATGACCGCCCTGACGTTGCTCCCGCTGCGGGTCTCGGTCGTCGCTCCTCCGCCGGAGTCTACGAACGCGAAGTTGAAGGCCGACATCGTAGACATCGTCGGCGATCCGAAGGACGGCGCGCTCCACGTGCGATGTGCCGGCAAGGAGTCGGTGTTCTCCACCGACGACGTCCGATCGTTGTCGGGTCCGAAGGGCGATGTCGCTGCCGCCGCCGTGCGCAAGGCGCTGTGGGCGATGGGGACGAGTCTGCAGTTCGAGCGCGAGGCTTCGACCATCCGCGTTCGGATGCGAGAGCCCGTCGATGCACGCTTCCTCGCGGAACTCTGCGAGCGCGGCTTCCGCGGCGCCGACGTGGTGCTCGAAAACTCGGGCTCCGCGGCGTTGAAGGCTCCGACCCCCGCGACGTCTCCCGTGGCACCCGGAGTCCCAGCGACGCCGCGCGCGCCGGCCCCGGACACGCCGGTAGTGCCACGGCTCATCAAGAGGACGCCGTTGTTGAAGCGCGGCTCGTTCTCGTCGCTGAAGCCCACCGACCAGCAGGCGATCACCGCCGCGCTGACGTGGCTCGCGGCCCACCAGTCGCCCGACGGCACATGGAGCACCAACGCGGCGCTGCGCTGGTGCGACGGGAAGGAGTGGGACGTGGACGTGTCGGCCGAGAAGGGGCGACGGTTCGATGTCGGCGTCTCTGGCCTCGCGCTCCTCGCGTTGCTCGGCGGCGGTCACAAGCCGTCCGATCCGGGTCCGTTCGGCGCGGCGCTGACGGCCGGACTTCGTTACATGACGACCAATCAGGACGCCGAGGGCGGATACGTTGAGCGCGCGACGGGACATTGGCCCTACGTCCACGCGATCGCCACGATGGCGGTCGTCGAGGCGTTCGGCGTCACGGACGACCCGGTCCTCGGGGCCAGCGCGCAAAAGGGGCTCGACATGATCGCGCTCGCGCGAAATCCCCACTTCGCATGGCGCTATGGCATCAAGCCAGGTGACAACGACACGTCGATGACCGGTTGGATGATCAGTGCGCTCGAGATGGCGCGAAAGGTCAACGCGGGTGCCGTCGCCCAAATGCGTCCGCCCCCCCTCACCATCGACGAAGAAGCGTTCGACGGCGCGCTCGCCTGGATCGACAAGATGGTGGACGTCGCCACGGGGCGTTGCGGCTACCAGCAGCGCGGGACCGGCCCCGCACGCACGGAGGAACTCTTCGAGACGTTCCCTAGCGAATTTAGCGAGTCGATGACCGCCATTGCCCTCATGATCAAGATCTTCTGCGGGGCGACCAAGCTCACGGTCGCGGGCAACTCGTTCGACCGCGGTATGGGGCTCTTGGCGGCATTGCCTCCTTCGATCATTCCGAAAGCGCGCGACATGTACTATTGGTACTACGGATCCGTCGTGATGCGGCTCGCCGGGAGTTCCAAGAAATACGCGGCGATGGCGAAGGCCTGGGAAGCGGCCGTTAAGATCGCGGTCACCGATTTGCAGGTGACGAAGGGCACGAAGTGCGAAACGAAGGGCTCTTGGGACCCGGACGACGTCTGGGGCCCGGACGGCGGCCGCGTCTACTCGACCGCGATCTGTGCCTTGATGCTCGAGACTCCGATTCGGTACCCGTGAGCGAGAGGCGGACGATGGCGGGCGAGCGAATTCGACGTCGTTGGATCACCTGCACGATCGCGGGCGTCGGACTGTGTCCTGGCTCGGCGCCGATCCTCGCGAAGGCCGATCGCGAACTGCCGTTGGTCGTCACCTCACCCGTCGCAGGTGCATTGGTGGGAGCCAAGTTCGCCGTCGGCGGGACCGTCACGGGCGCGCCGAAGGGCGCCGTGATTCGTCTGCGCGACCGGCGAGTACCGCTCGCCGCGGACGGGACGTTCGAGTTCGGGGCGACCGCCGAGAAGGATGGAGAACACTGCGCCTGCGTCGCCGTCAACGCCCCCGCAACGGTCGAGTGCGGCGCCAAGTTCACGGTGAACGTTGTCGCGCGCGAGGGTTGTGATTGAGGTCGCGAATGATGTTGCGTCGCGTGACGGGGTAATGACAGACACTCTCGGTGGTTTCTGGAATACACATGACCGAGTTGGCATGAACTCGGTAGTCATGTCATCTCGATTCTCTATCCACCACGCCGGTGCGATGCGCGGGTGTCGGCCGAGGCAGATTTCCAATCCCGGCTTCGGACGCTATCGAAATCGGAAATCTACGCCCTCGGTTCCCGCCCGCACCGTGGCCTCCGCGCGTAGCGACCTCGCGTCG
>JANNRO010000186.1:0-2937 GCA_031401505.1 Planctomycetia bacterium | reverse complement strand
GCCGCCTTCTCGGCGACGGTCAAGCGCGCGGCACGTGGCGGAGGGGATGCGCCGATCCAAATGAGCGCGACGCTTTCGGGAACCAACGAGGGCCCGGTCGCGCTGACGATCCCGACGATGGACCTCGCGAGGCTCTCGCGCATCGTGACCGCGGCGACCGGTCTCGAGGATCTGAAGGGGTCGTTCGAGGCGAACGCTCGCCTGACCCTCGATGCAAGCGGACGCGCCAGCGGGACCATTGCCGCCGCGCTCTCGGGACTCTCGGCGCGGTCGGGCGCGGGTCTCCTCTCGATCGAGGGAGCGGGCCTCGACGTCAAGCCGTCCGTCGAGGGCGACGGCGCCGCATTCGACCTCGCGCTGACGATCAAGAACCTCTCGGCGACGGGCTACTCGAAGCGGGACGGCGGGCTCGTGGAGCCCGCGATCACCGTGCGCGGAAAAATCGTGCGTGCCGCGAACGGAGACCTCGCGTTCGGCTCGGTCGCAGCGCCGCTGACCATCACGGGCCGATCGGTCTCCGGCACGGTCTCGGGCAGCGTGCGGGAGGCAGCATCCGACTTGAAGGCGCACCTCGGCATCGTGCTGACGCCCACGCTCGGACGACTGATGAACGCGATTTCGTCGCCCGACGACGATCTGCGCGGAATCGTGGCCATCGATGCGTCGGTCAACGGTACGGCGGGCGCCGTCGACGTGTCGATTTCGGGCAGCGTGCGCGACGTGGTCGTCGGCGGAGCCGGCGGCGAGGCGCCGTTCAAGGAGCCCGCCGTCACGTTCGGAGTCGCCGGAGCCTGGGACGGCCGGGTGAAGCGGTTGACCTTGTCGAAGGGCTCGGTCGCCGCGGGCGCGGTCTCGGTGCAATTGAAATCCGGATTCGTGGTCAACGCCGGCGACTCGACCTCCGCGTCGGGCGACGCGACCATCGACGCCGATTTCGCGCGCTTGACGACGCTCAAGGCCCTCGTTCCCTCGCTCGACTCCGTGCGCGGCGGCAAACTCCACGTCGAAGCGCGACTCGCATCCGGCGAATCGCTCCGCGCCGACTGGTCGGTGCGGGCCGACAACCTCGCGTTCGCGCCGGGCAGGCTCTCGTCGACCGGCTACGTGGAGCCGTTGGCGGCGATGCGTGGCTCGTTCGAGAGATCGACGTCGGGCGACATGGTGATCGCGCTCGCGGAGCTCACGTCGAGCATCGCATCGCTCTCTCCGTCGAAGTCGGGGCTCCGGATCCGGATGTCGGACGCGGGTCCCGCCGTCGAATCGCCGGGCACGTTGACGGTGAAACTCGACGCGCTCGGCCGCGCAATGGATCTCGCCGTCGGGTTGAAGCCCGGCGAATCGCTGGGTGGCGTTCTCGACGTGACCCCGACCGGGTCATCGACGGCGGCGGGGGCGACCTTCCGGGTCGATCTCGCCGGACGGGACGTTCGCTTTCCCGGGGCCGCGACGGCGGGCACGTTGACCGGCGCGATCGTCGGTCGCTCGGATGCCGCGTCGAAGACGACGACGATCGAGTCGGCAAAGCTGTCGGGCTACGGGATCGACGTGCGCGCGACCGCCGGCATGGGACCGACGCCCGCCGGAGCGACGGGGTTGAAAACCGCGACGATTCACATCACCGCCGATCTCGCGGCGGCCCGGCCGATGCTCGGTGTGTTCATGGGGCTCGCGTCCGATGCAACGCTGGCGGGACGGCTCGAGAGCGACGTCACGTTGGTGCCGACGGGGTCGGCCCGAACGTTGACCGGCCGCACGACGATCACGAACTTGCGCTTCGTCGGCGGACGGGACCCGGCGAATCCGTCTGCTGCACCGACCACGTTCAACGAGCCGTCGGTGGTCGCCGAACACAACCTCACGCTCGACGCGTCGGGACCCGACTCCGTGCGCTTCGACAAGGTGACGCTCGCGGCGTCGGTCGTCTCGGCCACGGCCGGGGGAACGATCTCGGGGTCGGGCGACGCGCGCGTCCTCGACCTGACCGTGAAACTCGACTCCGACGCGACGAAAATCGCCGACCGCCTGCGCTCGTTCATGGGCGCGGGCTACGAAGACACGGCGGGCGCGGGTCGAATCACCGGACAGGTGATGTTGTCGGGCCCGACGGCGAATCGGCTGCGGGACCTGAAAATCGACGGGACGCTGGCCTTCCAGCGCTTCTCGAGCGGTGGCTTGACCGCGGAGAGCGGGAACGTCCGTCTCGTCCGGCCGAATCCGGCGACGCCGCTGGTCCTGACGCTCTCGACCACGATCAACCGCGGCTCGGTGCGGGTGAACGGATCCTGCGACCTCGGCCGCGGCGAGAGTCCGTGGTCGGCGAAGATCGCGATCAAGGGCATCGACACGTCGCCGCTCCTGACGAACCAGGGCGCGGGCCGCTATCTGGCGCTCGTGATGCCCGCGATCATCCCGGCGGAAGCGTCGTCCAACGTGCTCTCGGGCCTGCTCGACGCCGACCTCGACTTGAAGTCCGCCTCGATCGACCAGCCGAGGCTCGGAGACACGCTCTCGGGACCGGGTTCCGTGCGGATGACGCAGGGAGCGGTCAAGGACAGCACGATTTTCTCGTCGCTCGCGGGCAACGGCGCCGGCAAGGGCATCGCGGCGTTGATCCAGCTGGCGCCTGGCATCGGGAATGAATTCCAGAGCCTCTCGAAGGCGCTCGTCTTCCAGTCGCTCTCGAGCACGTTCACGCTCGGGAACCGTCAGATCCACCTGAATCCCGTCGAACTGCTGTCGCAGAGCGCCACCTTGAGGTTTTCGGGCGTCGTCGGCTTCGACGGCTCGACCAACCTCTCGATTCCGCTCCAATTGGGCGGTGACGCCGGGAAGGCGATCGAACCCTACGTGCCCAACCGCACGATTCCGTTGAAGGTCTCGGGCAAGGCGGGCGCGCTGCGCGTGGAGCCCGATCTGTCACCGGAAAGCCTCGTCAAG
>JANNRO010000185.1:0-2062 GCA_031401505.1 Planctomycetia bacterium | reverse complement strand
CGACGTCGCGTTCGTCGATCGCGTCACGGACGTCACATCGACCGCGATGGATCGAATCCGATTGCGAAGCCGCCTCGCATCGGAGGAGGCGCTTCGCCTCGCCGCGGCCGACCTCACGCGACGCAAGACCGACTTCTTCGCGCGCCTCGCCCACGACCTGCGCTCTCCGCTCGCGTCGATTCGCTGGTCGGCGTCCAACCTCCGGGACGGGCTCGCCGGTCCGATCGCGCCGGACCAGGTCGAGTACCTGCGCTCCATCGAGGCCGCCGCCGTCCAGTTGTCTCGACTCGTCGACGACCTCGTCGACCTCGGTCGCTCCGACCTCGACGTCGGTCGGGGTCAGCACGTTCACCTCGGCGACGTCGTCCGGGAAGGGGTGACGATCCTGAAACCCGTCGCCGATTCGAAGCGGGTCCGGATCGACGCGATCGTGTCCGACGACGCTCCCCCCGTCCGCGGGCGTCACGATGCCGCGTTGCGCGTCGTCGTCAATCTGCTCGACAACGCGGTCAAGTACTCGCCCGAAGGTTCGAGCGTCGACGTCTCGGTAGCCTCGACGCCCGATGGTGGCGTCGCCCTCTCGGTGCGGGATCACGGTCCGGGCCTGCCACCCGGCGACCGGGACCGCCTCTTTCGCCTCTTCGAGCAGGGACCCGAGTCGCCCCACGCGGGGACCAAGGGCTTCGGCATCGGCCTTCATGTCGTGAAGTCGTGGACGGAAGCGATGGGAGGTAGCGTGGCGGTGGACGATGCACCGGGCGGCGGCGCCCAATTCACCTGCCGCTTCCCTCCTCCCCCGCCGACGGAGTCGAACCCGTGAGCGCGACGATCCTCGTGGTGGACGACGACGCCTCGCTGCGTCGCGCGGTCAGGGACCGCGTCGCCCATTGGGGTCACGTCGTCGAAGACGTGGCGAACGGCGCCGCCGCGCTCGCCGCCGTCGATCGTCGCGAATTCGATCTCGTCATTCTGGACCTCTGGATGCCGGGCATGTCCGGACTCGAAGTCCTCGCGCGCCTGCACGCGACGACACCCGACACCGATGTGCTCGTCCTGACGGCGCACGGCTCGGTCGACGTCGCCGTCGAGGCGATTCGCGCGGGCGCGACCGACTTCCTCCAGAAGCCCGCCGAGTTCGAACTGCTTCGCACGCGCGTGGACGCGATCCTCGAACGCCGCCGCGGCCGCCGTTTCGCGGCGCACGTCGCCGAGAGTCGGGACGGGGCGACGGGCGGGCTCGTCGCCTGCACCCCGGCGATGAAGTCGCTGCTCGAGACGGCGACGAAAGCCGCCAAATCGGACGCGGTGGTGCTGATCACGGGCGAGAGCGGCGTCGGCAAGCAGGTGCTCGCCGAGGCGATCCATGCCGCGAGCCCGCGGCGCGCCGGACCGTTCGTCTACGTCAACTGCGTCGCGCTGTCCGACGACCTCGTCGAGTCGACGCTCTTCGGACACGAGAAGGGGGCGTTCACCGGCGCGATCGCCCGCAAGCTCGGCCGCCTCGAGATGGCGCAGGGCGGCACGGCGTTCCTCGACGAGATCGGCGACACGTCGGAGCGCTTCCAGACGAAGTTGCTCCACTTCCTCGAAACCGGTGAATACGAACGTGTCGGCGGCACGAAGACACTGCGCGCCGATTGCCGCGTGCTGGCCGCGACCAACAAGGACCTGAAACGCGCGGTGGACGCCGGGGCATTCCGCGCCGACCTCTACTACCGGCTCGACGTGATCCATCTCGAGATTCCGCCGCTGCGCGAACGACCGGCCGACGTGCTTCCGCTCGTCGACTCGTTCCTGCGACGATTCGCGCACGAGCAGGGGCGAAATCCCCCGCGGCTCTCCGAGGAAACCGAGCGACGGCTCGCGTCCCACGCCTGGCCGGGCAATGTCCGCGAGTTGCGCAACGTCATCGAGCGCATGGTCGTCCTCGGAACGGGCGACGTGCTCACCGCCGATCTGCTTCCGAGTTCGATGCACGACGGCGCCGCGACGCAGACCGGCCGGGCGTCGGACGCACTTCCCTTCGCCGAATCGGTGGAAGCCTTCAAGCGCGAACGGATTC
>JANNRO010000184.1:0-4468 GCA_031401505.1 Planctomycetia bacterium | reverse complement strand
GGGTCGCGGTCGCCGACGTACAGGACGGTCAAGGTCTTGCCGGCGTCGAGCGTCTCTTCCGCGGCTTGGTGCACGGCCGTCGCCGAGCCGTGGCCGTGCATCACGCGAAACGTGATCCCGTACTCCCTCAGAACCGGCGCCAGCGTGCCGCGGATCGTCCCCTTCTCGGACCACACCTCAATCCAGTGGGGCTGGTCAGTCCAGCGATCACGACGGTACGAACGTTTCACGACCTCGACGTAGGCGGCAGGGTTCTGCCATGCCTGTACCCGCTCGGCCTCCCGGGTCTCGTCCACGATCCACGCCCACGCGAACCCGGAGGCGAGGAAAGCGCGCAGCCCCGCGGCGTAACCCCCCGCCGGCCGTCGATTCGTGAAATCCGAACGAACTCGCGAGTTCGCCCCTACTTGGGCGTGTCCCCGGCAGAGCCATCGACGGGGGCCACGACCGTCTTGGGGGGCAACTCGACCGGCGGGCCGAACTTCTCGGCGAACCACTTCGTCAGGCTGTCGGAGCGCTGCTTGGAGACCGAGATCACCGTGAGACCGGCGCAGATCGCCAGCGCCGTCGTGAGCACGAGCACCGCGACCATCACGCCGCTGGTGTGCGCCTCGACCGGAGCCGAAGCCGGCTTGCGCGCGGGCGCCGCGCCGCCCGACTTCTTCGCCTTCGGGGAGACGTCCGCGGAAATTTCTTCCGCGTCGCCGTCGCCCTCAGTGAAGTCGATCGGCTCGGTGGACATGCCGACGTCGCCGCCGCCCTGGTCGATGAACGTGTCCTGACTCGAAATTTCGGCCGTCTTCATCCCGGCGCGCTTGGTGAGATCGGGCTCGGAGAGCAGGTCGTCGGTGAGCGTCTCGCCCGAGCGCCCGCCCTTCTTCTTCGGAGCCGGCTCGTCTTCGAGGCTGATCTCGGAGAGCGACGTGTCGCCCGAGCCGCCGCGGCCCGCGCGCCCCGCGAGATTGTCGATCTCGCCGCGCTTGAACTTCATCTGGTCGCCTTCGCGGAAGGCGCGAATCTCGCCCTCGGACACGAGGCGCTTCAGGCGGTTCTCGTCGATGTTCAGCTGACGAAGGACTTCGTCGAACGTGTAGAACTCGCCGCTCTTGGACTTGGCCACGAAAGGCTCCGAATGATCACGGGGGAACTGATCGCATGGGACCAGTCGGGGAACGGGAACGGAGGGCACCGACCGGGTCTCGTTCGTCGAGGGGGGTGCCCGCGACGACGGTGACGGTCGGCCGGAGTCGGGCAGGCCCGACCCCGTACGTCACCAGAGTGTCATTTTCCGGGCGAAAGATCAACCTTCTTGACCGGCATGTCGGATTTCCCGCCACCCGCACCCGCCGTCGGCCGGGCGAAAGCGGCATCGTAGGCGGCCTTGATGTCGTCCCGACTGTCACCGAGGCCGCGGTAATCCTCGAGTTTCAGGTCGTAGTCGATGTGCCGGGCGGCACGGAGTTTGAGCCCTCCCCGATCGCCGGGGATGTACTGGTACACGAGCATGCGCTCGAGTTCCGTGTCGAAGTAGAAGATCACGTTTTCCCCGGCCGCCTGCGTCGCAATCGCGATGGCACGGGAATTCGACCCCTCGCTCGCCGTGTGGGTCGACGACGGGGTGCCGCGGGTGATCGTTCCCCCGTCCGGGTTGATCGACCGCCCGGGGGAGGTGGGCGTCATGGGGTCCAGCGGAACCGGCTGCGTCGTGCCGTCGCCGGCCTCCACCCCGCGAAACGCCGAGGTTCCGGTCGAGACGAGGGTCGCGGTGACGAGTGCTCCCGCCGCAAAGGCGAAGAGCGAGGAGCGACGGACCATGGTTGAAACCTCCCGGACGAGGGTTCCGTTCGGAAACCCCGCGTTCCTGATCGTACATCCGTACGCGTTTCTTCTCACCGACGTGTCACCGAGCCGGTAAGGCCCCCGCCCGTGCGAAACGACGAGCCCGCAATCGGCCTCGAACACTAAACGTCTGATAATCACACCGCCTACCCCCTACGGGGCAACCGGCGGCTCGCTCGCTCGCCCGTCGCTCACCGGTACGGCGTCCTGCGGGAGCACGACCCGAAACGTCGTCCCTCGCCCCGGCTCGCTCTCGAGCTCGATGCGCCCGCCGTGGTTCGTGATGATGTTGTGGACGACGGCGAGCCCGAGCCCGGTTCCTTCCCCGGGGGGCTTGGTGGTGAAGAAGAAATCGAAGCACTGCGCCTGCACTTCGGGGGTCATCCCCGTGCCATCGTCGGTCACCTCGAGCACGCCCTGCTCCGCGTCGGTCGAAACGCGAATCCGCACCACACCCCGGTCGGCGGCGCGTGGCTTGCCGTCCTCGGTCCGTTCGGGAATCGCGTCTCCGGCGTTCAAGAGGAGGTTCAACGCCACCTGCTGGAGTTCGTGGGGGTCGCCGAAGAGGCGAACGGCCCCCGAGTCCGGATAACTCTCCTCGATGCGCACGTTCTTGCGCTCGAGTCGATGCCGCGCGAGCGCAACCGCCTTGCGCGCGACATCCACGAGGTCCATCGACTTCGGCTGTGCCGTGCGCGGGGTGAACTGGAGCACCTTCTTGACCGTGTCCTCGACGCGCGCGAGCCCGTCCTGGACGAGTTCGAGGTACTCGGCCGTCTTCGCCGGGTTCAGGTCCCCTCGCGCGAGGGCCCGCACGGCGTTGCGCATGCCGCCGAGCGGGTTGTTGATTTCGTGCGCGATCCCCGCGACGAGTTTGCCGGTGGCGGCCAGTCGCTGGGCGATCACGAGGTGGCGCTCGGCCTTGCGGCTGCGTTCGAGCGCCTGAAGGACGCGACTCTGCAACTGGTCATGGTGCTCGGACACTTCCGCCGCCATGCGGTTGAACGCTTCGGCCGTCCGATCGAACTCGTCGCCCGTGCCGCGCACGGGCACACGCGTCGTCAGATCGCCCGCCGCCGCGAGATCCGCCGCCTTCGCGAGCGAGGCAAGCGGTCGCACGACGAGGCGGGACAGCAGCGCCCACGCGACGGCGGTGACGCCCAGGATCCCGATCAGGAGCGTGAAGTAGAGGCTCCGCACGCGGGAGAGGTCGGACTCCGACGACGACCAGCGGACGTAGATGCCTTGCTTGCGCTCGGGCGCGAGCAGTCCGTTTTCGCCGACGACCCCCCCCACGAGCACCGCGGCGAGTTCTCCGTCCGACATCTGCATTTCACCCTCGCGCCTCGCCTTCTTGTGGAGTTCGAACGCGCGCGCCAGATCGGCTTCGGACGGGCGGGCCGCACTGCCACGATCGTCGAGCCACTCGGGCGTCTTCGCCTCGTCCGCCTTCTCCTGGAGCCAGATCACCAGGTAGACGCCCGGCCCGTGCCCCCGAAGCGCGCGAATCGCGAGCATGCGCGGATCGGTATCGGTGCTATCGGGGCTCGCGGGGCTGCTACCGGGATCGGCCTGCACCTTCGAGAGGAGAATCAGCAGGTCGCCCGGAACGTGAGGCTCCGGCGGAAGGATGAACAGGAAGACCGAGACACCGAGCAGGAGGACGAGCAGATTGAGCCCGACGACGGCCGCGAGGATCTTCGTTCGAAGCGACATCGCGCGGTGAGTGTATGGCGGCCGGGCGCGGTTGCGCACGACCCGTCGCTCGGACTCGGGCCCCGTCGCGAATTCGACCCGCCGAAATCGCTGGGACGCGCGGATAGGGTGGCACCCATCATGATCGACATGTCGCCCCCGACGACCTCACCCCCGACGTCGCCTCCGACGCTCCCGCCCCGCGCTGAAATGGTGCGCGCCCTTGAGGCTCACGACGCGTCGTACGACGGGATCTTCCTCGTCGCGGTGCGCACGACGGGCATCTTCTGCCGTCCCTCCTGCCGCCCCCCTCGCGCGCCGAAGCCCGAAAACGTCGAGTTCTTCGCGAGCGTCTCGCAGTGCCTCTTCGCGGGCTATCGCCCGTGCCGGCTCTGCGCCCCCGCCATCGCCCCGGGAACGCCGCCCGTGTGGCTGACGAACCTCGTGACCGAGGTCGAGGCCGACCCGTCCCGAAGACTCACCGAGGACGATCTGCGCGCGATGGGCCTTTCGAAGGAGCGCGTCCGCCACGGCTTCCTCGCGACGTACGGCGTCACGTTCGCCGCCTGGTGTCGTGCCCGTCGGCTCGCGCACGCGTTCACGGCGCTGCGCGAGGGCGAGGGGACCGCGAACGCGTCGGTCGACGGCGGCTTCGAGTCGGAGAGCGGCTTTCGCGGCGCGTTCGAGAAGGCGTTCGGGGCCGCCCCGCGCGCGGCGGCGACGTTGACGCCGATCTTCGTGCGCCGGATCGAGACTCCGATCGGGGCCTTCCTCGCGGGCGCGTCGGCGCACGGGGTCGCGCTGTTTGAATTTGCCGATCGCCGCATGCTCGAGCGCAACGTCGCCGCGGTCCGGCGAAAGCTCGGCGGTCCCTTCCTGCCGGGGCCTTCGCCGCACCTCGATCGCCTCGAGCGCGAGATGCGGGAGTACTTCG
>JANNRO010000183.1:0-3102 GCA_031401505.1 Planctomycetia bacterium | reverse complement strand
CTCTCGTAGGGCACGAGGCCCTTCGGATCGAGCGCAACCACGTGCGAGCGGTAGTCCCGACTCGTGCGGACATACACCGGCCGATCGGTCGCGACCCAGATCTCGACACCCGTCTCCGCGTCTTCGATACCCACGCCCGCCGTTTCGCCCTCGGTCACCAACTCCAATCCGAAGCCCTCGCCGAGCGGGGATGCGAAGACGATGGGAAGGAACGCCGGAGCGGGCAACTTCATCGGGACCCACGCGCCGACCCCCTCGGGAACGGTCACGGTCGCTCGGCCACGGCTGCAGATCAGTCCGCAGCCCTCCCGACGGAACTCGGCGTATACGACGTACGCGCCCGGCCGGACGTCGAGCAGCGCCACTCGCTGGGACCCCGTGGAGCGCGTCTCGGTCCAACCGTCGGTCGTCCGCACGGCGGTGATGCGGATGATTGGTTCGACTTTCGACGACGGCCAGTTGATCTTCGGTTCGACGACGAGGCGCGTCGTCGCCGGCGCTTCGATCCGCACACCCGGCGCGGGGAGCCGGACGATCGCCCGGTGCCCGGGTGGCGGCGCGGGAAACTGGAGCGACGTTCGGGTACCGGTCGGGGTGTCGTCCGCCTGCCGATCGAAGATCACGTCGAGGTCGTCACCCGGTGCGCGTTGAGACCCGATGAGCCGGAATCCGCCGAGGGCGTCGGTCTTCGTCCAGGGTCCTCGATGAGAGAACGGGGCTCCGACCGCGACACCCGCCGCGGGGCTTCCCTCACGGGTAAGGATCGTTCCCTCGAAGACGTGGCCCCAGGCGACGTCCGTCGTGATGGAGCGTTGCCATGCCATCGCCCCGTCCTCGGCGTACGCCGACGAGAAGCCCGCCTTGTCGAACCACAACTGCGCCTGAGCATCATTCGACACGCCAGGGAGCCGGGCGATCCCGTCGGGTCCGGTCCGCGCCGAGCGCTGGTCGGGCATGTGACCGCATCCGATGAACCAGCCGATGTTTGCATCTGCGACCGGGCGACCGATGGGGTCACGAACCGTGACTCGCGTCGTCGTTGATCGGTCGAGCGAGAAGTCGGCGTCGATCGCCGATACGTCGGATTCGCCGTTGGGTCCGAGCCCCGGCGCCTCGGCATAGGCCCAATCCGGATCGCCGCGGGATTCGACGAGTTGGGCGTCGAGATCCGCGCTACGAATTCGCACCCATCCGTCGACGTCACTCTTCGCCGAGGCCATCGGCGATCCGAAGCCCGGCGAGGGAACGGATTCCTCCGCGAAGAGCCGGACGGTTGCACCCGCCACCGGCCTCCCGGTCGCCGCCTCGACGATCCGTCGCTGGAATACGGTGTCCGGTTCGATTCGCCACGGCAGAGGGTCGGTGACATCCTCGCCTTCGTCGTCGGCTGCGTGCGCCGGACCCGGAGACATCAGGAGGGACGCCAGCACGACGGGCGCGAGTCGTCGCATGCGCCGCTACGAGCCCGGAAGGTCGAGCGTCAGTTCCTCGGCGCCGCGCAAGACACGCACCGGGAACTTGTCGGTTCGCGGGCGTTTCGACAGCGAGTAGAGGAGAACGTCGGTCTCGCGGGGGAGGTCGGTGCGGCCGTCGAACGCGATGAAGACGTCGCCGGACTTGAACCCGGCGCGCTTGGCGACGTCGTGTGGGGCATGTTGACCGACGTGCGCGATGCGCAGCCCGATGCTCGGGCTCGGGAGTTTGGCGCGTGCCGCGTCGTCGGAGGCCAGCGGCTTCAAGAGGATGCCACCGAGCGCCATGCGCCGAAGCGCCCACGACGAGGTGCGCCACGAGATGTCGTCCCCGCGTCGCCAGCCGTCGGCCAACCCGAGGGAGACCTTGACCGTCTCGGCGCCTCGCTCGACGACGGCGTCCAGGGTTGCCCCAGCGGGCGACGCGTGGTGGAGCACCCACTGGACGTCGGCGATCGAGAGCAGCGGCTGTCCTGCGAGTTCCCGAATCGTGTCGCCGGACAAGAATCCGGCCTTCGCGGCGGCGGAGTCGGGCTCGACGCGGAGTACGCGCGCGCGCTCCTTCGGGTCGAGGACCAGCCCGATGGCCTTCGGGTGGGGATAGGGGAGCAGGATCTGGTCGGGGATCTTGCCGTCTTTCTCCAATCGATACGCGCGATCCGCTTCGCCGATCATGTGGCAGTGAATGCAGCTCGGGACGATCTTGCCCTTCTCGTCGATCGTTGCCTTGTACTTGGCCGCGAGCGAGGGATAGCGCTCGGGTGTCGCGAACGCGGGCGCGGGGCCGCGCTTCTTCGCCAGCGCCGCCTTGTCGCGGGGGTGGGCCCCGTGGAGCGCGAGCGCGCCCTCGAGTGCCTTCGCGAAGCCGTCGATCGAGACGTCGTCGACCCACGCCGAGTGGTCGGAGCGCGTGCCGAATCGCCCGTAGATGGTGCCGTCGGCCCGCAGGAGGAACACCGCGAACGACTGGTCGGTGTCGAACTGGAACAGCGAGAGATCGATCCCGTTGGTCGAGACGAGGCGCACGCGCACGAACTGCTCGAGCAAGGGGCGGAGCCGCGGGTCCTGATCGACGAGGTCGTCGTCGAGTTTCACGCAGTCTTCGCAGGGAATGCACCGGAGCGCCACGACCAGCGGTTTGCCCGACGTGCCCGCGTCGGCGAGTCCCTTCGCGAGGTCGTTGTAGATCCAGAAGCCCTGCGCCTCGATGCGCTTGCGGTCGCCCCGCACCTTTTCCTCGCGCCCCTCGCCCGCCAGCACCGCGGACGAGCAGAGCGCGACGAGGGAGAGGATCGCAAGCGGGCGCCGCATGGGGGGAGCATACCGAGAGCGAGAATCTTGCGGGAAACGGCGACCGGACCTCGGATCGATTCGGCCACGGGACCTGCGTCCGACTCGGAGGACGGGTGCCCCCCGGTTCTCGCTGAACCGCGCTCGGGCACGGCCGGTCCTCTGGTCGGAGGCTCGCATGCGTCGAATCTTGGCCATTTCGCTCGTCGTGTCGTTTGCCTCGAGCGGGCGCTCGGCGCGTGCGGAGTGGGAGCCACTACCCGATCCGCCGATCGTGTTCGATGCGTCGCGCACCGACGTCTGGAAGGCGGTCACGACCGCCCAGGGGATCGCTGCGCTC
>JANNRO010000182.1:0-13313 GCA_031401505.1 Planctomycetia bacterium | reverse complement strand
GACGTGACCGAGAATCGCGGACGACCCGCAGACGACGGCCATCGTGTTGGGTGTGCCCGCGCCGCCGAGGAATCGACCCAGTTCGTGCGCGAACCATGCGGCGGCGAAGCCCTTGGCCGCGTCGAGGAGGAAGATGACCAGGAACGTCAGGACGAACTTGCGCCGGTCGTCCGGATACAGGCGCGCGGCATTGGTCGCGCCGATGTTGCCGCTGCCGATCGTCCGGAGATCGACGCCCTTGACGGTCCGCGCGTAGAGCCAGCCGAAGGGCACGCCGCCGATCAGGAAGGCCAGCAGGCCCGCGAGGATTTCGGCGATGGGGGAACCGAGGTGCACGAGGAGGCGCTCCGAGCCCTGAAGGATACCCCTCCGCGGGCCGGGGGCCATGGGGGAGCGATGCTCCACGACGCTCAGGTACCCTTCGTGCGATGCGCGTCATCGGGATCGACACCGGCGGGACGTTCACCGATGCGGTGACGCAGGGCCCGCTCGGCCTTTCGACGTGGAAGGTGCCGAGCACGCCCGACGACCCCGCGCGGGCCATCCTGACGCCATCGAGGCGGGGGGCGGATTCCCGCGCGGAGGCCGGCTCCACCACGGGACGACCGTCGCGACGAACACGGTGCTGACGCGGCGAGGGGCTCGCGTCGGCTTCGTCGTCACCGAGGGATTCCGCGACCTCCTGCGCATCGGACGCGGACACCGGGACGATCTTCACGAACTCATGCCGAGCCGGTCGGCGCCGCTGGTGGCCGACGAAGACGTCTTCCCCCTCGCCGAACGCATGTCGGCCGCGGGCACGAGCCTCGTGCGTCCCACACGCGTCGAACTCGAGCGCGTCGCGCGCGCCGTCGGGCGCAGCGGCGTCGAGGCGGTCGCCATGTGCCTGCTTCACGCGACGGCGTCGGACCGACACGAGCGTCAGGCCGGTGCCCGGCTGCGCCGCCTCGGGCTGCCCGTCCATGCGAGCGCGAACGTCGGCGCCGACCCGCGTGAAGTCGAGCGTGCCGAGACGACGGTGCTCGACGCCTACGTCGGACCTCGGGTCAGCGCGTACGTTCGATCGATCGCGGCGACGCTTGCGCCCGGCGCGCTCTCGATCATGACGTGCGACGGCACGCGCATGGCCCCCGAGCAGGCCATCGAGCGGCCGGTGCGCACGCTGCTCTCGGGACCGGCGGCCGGGGCTCGCGCGGCATTGGCCCTCGCGCGGCGCCTGGGGCTCCCTCGCGCGCTGTCGTTCGACGTCGGGGGCACGAGCACCGACGTCTGCTGGATCGAAGGTCGCTCGCTGCCCGTGTCGCTCTCGGCGACCCTCGCCGGATTCGCGCTCGGCGTCCCTTCGCTCGACGTCCAGAGCGTGGGCGCTGGAGGAGGGTCGATCGTCTCGCTCGACGCGGGTCGTGCGCTCCGCGTCGGGCCGGACAGCGCGGGTTCCTCGCCCGGGCCCTCGAGCTACGGCCTGGGCGGCCCGTTCACCCTTTCCGACGCGCACCTCCTGCTCGGACGCTTGCCCCGTGCGCTGCTCGACGGCCGGTTCACGCTCGACGTCGATGCCGCGCGCCGCGCGGGCGAACGCGTGGCGAAGCGCGCGGGCCTTTCGATTCGCGCGCTGTGCGAGGGCGCGATCCGCGTGGCGGAGGCGACGACGGCGCGGGCGCTGCGTCGTGCGTCGGCGGCCCGCGGACGCGATCCCCGCGGCGCGACGCTGCTCGCGTTCGGTGGCGCGGGCGGGCTCCTGGCCGCACGAACGGCGTCTCTCGCGGGCCTCGAAGGTGCCGCGATTCCCTGGTCCCCGGGCACCTTCGCGGCCCAGGGCGCACTCGGTGCCCCGCTCGCGACCGACGCGACGAGGATCGCGATCGGGCGAAGCGAGGCGTCCCTTCGCCCGCTCGCGCGCATGCTCGCCGATGACGCGCGTCAGGCGCTCGCGCGAGTCGGTGAGTCGGTCGCGTCGGTGCGCGTCGAGGTCGATGCGCGGCTCGAAGGTCGAACCTCCGACGTCACCGTTCCCTTCGGCCCGTCGTGGCGCGCGCGGATTCACGCGGCATTTCGCGCGCAATTCGGCTTCGACGACCCGACAGCGGCCGTCGAGGCGGTCCGCCTGCGGGCGCGCGCGCTCGGCCGCGCCGAACCGCTCGCGCGAGGTCCGAAGCCGCCTCGGCGATCGCGGCTTGGGCCGCCGGTCGAGCGCCTGCGCGGCGTCGCGGGATCGGTTCCGGCCTGGCGACGCGACGAACTGGGTGTCGGGACCGTCGTTCGCGGCGAGGCACTGGTGCTCGAGAACGGTGCAACGACCTACGTCCCGCGAGGCGGTGTGTTGCGTGTCGGCGAAGACGGCACGCTCCGGCTTCGATCGGAGCGACCGTGAGCGACGCCGTCGAACTGGCCCTCGCCCGCGACCTGCTCGAATCGGTCGCCGAGGAGATGGCCGAGGCCTGCGTGCGCACCGCGTCGAGCCCCAACATCAAGGAGCGTCGCGATCTGTCGGCCGCGGTCTTCGACGGACGGGGCACGATGATCGCGCACGCGGCGCACATTCCCGTCCACCTGGGTGCGATGCCCATGGGGGTGCGCGCGGCGCTCGAGCGCGTGACGCTCGGGGTGGGCGACGTCGTGCTCGTCAACGACCCCTACGAGGGGGGAACGCATCTTCCCGACGTGACGGCCCTGGCGGGCCTCTTCGACCGGGAGCGGCGCGCACGCTTCTACGTCGCGATCCGGGCACACCACGCCGACATCGGCGGCGCGGTGCCGGGATCGATGGCGCCGCAGGACTCGATCCACGCGGAGGGGCTGCGCATTCCGCCCGTTCGCTGGATTCGCGGCGGGGTCGAGGACTCGGACGTATCCCGTCTCCTCTTGGCCAACATGCGCCGCCCCGACGAACGCCGGGCCGATCTGCTCGCGAAGGTCGGCGCGCTCTCGGCGGGATTGACTCGCCTGCGGGCGCTTTGCGAGCGCAACGGGACCGCATCGCTCGAGCGGAGCGCTCGTGCATTGGTTGCCTACGCCGCCCGCATCGCGTCCCTCTCGGTGCGAACGCTCCGTGACGGGACGGCGGCCGCTTCGGCCCGGCTCGGCGTCGACGGAGTCGGCGGCGAGCGTGCGCGCCTCGTCGTGCGGGTCACGAAGAGGGGGCGCCGCCTGTCCGTCGACTTCCAGGGCACGACCGGCCCCGTCGGGCTGGGCCTCAATGCCACGGCCGCCGTCGCGCACAGTGCGGTCTATTACCTCGTCCGCTGTCTGTGTCCGGCCGACACGCCCGCCAACGACGGCTTGTTGCGCGCCGTCGACGTTCAGGTGCCGAAGGGGTGTCTGCTCGACGCGCCCTACCCCGCGCCGGTCGCGAGCGGAAACGTCGAAACCAGCCAACGCATCGTGGACGTGCTCTGGCTGGCGTGTGCGAAGCTCTGGCCCGGTCGCTTCCCGGCACCGGGGGCGGGCACGATGTCGAATTGGACGATCGGACCGTCGCCGCAAGGCCCCCCCTTCGCTTCGTACTACGAGACGATTCCCGCCGGGGCCGGCGGCGGCCCCTCGGGCGCGGGCGCGTCGGCGATCCAGCAGCACATGACCAACACGCGCTCGACGCCCGTCGAAGTGCTCGAGGCCCGCTGGCCCGTGCGCGTGCGGCGCCTCGAGATTCGCCGCGACTCGGGCGGCCCCGGCGCGTTTCGCGGCGGCGACGGAATCGTGAAGGAGATCGAATTCCTCGCGCCCGCCGTCTTTGCGTGGTCGATGACTCGCCACGACGACCCTCCGCCGGGCGTCGCGGGAGGGAGTCCGGGCGCGGTCGGCCGCGTGACGCTCCGGTCGGGTCGAAGGACGCGCGTGCTCGGGCCGCGGGGCCGCGTCGATCTGGCCGAGGGCGACGTCGTCACGATCGAAACGCCGGGCGGCGGCGGATATGGACGCGTCGCGCGATCCTCGGACACGGGCCCCGTGCGCCGTTCGTAGGTGCGACGGGTACGCCTGAGGTAGGGGTCGGGCCCGACCATTGGGTAAGGTTGACCGCTTCGACGTCCGTTTCCCCGTCGGAGGTTCTCGTGGCAGCGCCGAAGTCCCTGGCTTGGCTCGTGGTCATCGGATCGATCGTGCTCGCCCTCGTCGGGCTCTCGTTCGCCGCGCTCGACAAGGACAACGTCGTCTGGCGCGAGGGGAAGGCGCTGTGCCCGCACTGCCGCACGACGGTTCCCTCGTACGCGCACCGTTGCCCGAACTGCCGCGAGGAGTTCGACTGGGTGCTCGCGACCGACGAAGACAGCCCGGTCTGCGAGTCGTGCATGTCGCCCGCCGAGGACGACCTCTTCCGGGAGCGCAAGAAGACGCTCGGCGACCCGGAGGCGGTCAAACGCGTCGCGGTCAAACTCTCGATCTCCGAGCCCGCGGCGACCGAACTCCTCCACGCCGCCGGGCGCGGGCAGTGCGCGTGGTGCGGCGGGAGCGGCCGCGACCTCTCGAAGTTCGAGTCACCCGAGGTCGCGTGCCCCGTCTGCTTCGGCGCGAAGCGTTGCGTCTTCTGCGGCGGAGATCGCCGGGTGAAGGTGGGTTCCGAGGCGGCCGGCCGGGACCTCTCGCGATACCGCGGATTTCTCGCCGGACTGCGCGACGACCAGGCGCCGAGACCGGTCCTCGCCAAGGACATCGCCGGATGGAACGAGGCGTTCCTGAAGACGCACACCGGCGAGCAGGAGTCGGGTCGGCTGATTTTCCCCGAATCGTTCTGGAACGCCGGGGGCGACGTCTCCTCGAGCGGCATCTCCCGTACCCGGCTCGCGGAGATCTTCGAGAGCTTGAAGTAGGGCGCCTGCCTATCTCACGGGCGGCGGAATCGGGAGGGGCTTGCCGTCGAGGTCGCTCGCGTCGAGCCCGAAGTGGACCAGCACCGTCGCGGCGATGTCCTTGACGCCGTAGGGGTGTCCGTCCTTCGCCCGCCGCAGTGGGCGTGAAGCGACGAGCACGCCCGGCACCAGCCGACGATCGGTGCTGCAGTGGTCACCCGACCACGCGTACGTGTTGTCTTCGCAGATCAGGCCGTCGCGCGACAGCCCGCCGAGCAGCGCGGTCTGCCACGAGACGCGATAGCCCTCCGCGAACGCCAGCTGAAGCTCGGCCGCCTCCGCGAGGTAGGGGCCGTGATAGACGTCCGAGAGCCGGATCACATCGGAGAGCGGCGCCACCCGACCGTGCGCCTCGTCGTCGCGATAGGCCAGCAGTTTCTCGCGCAATTCGCGGCAAAGCGCATCGACGTCGCGTGGTTCGACGATGCCGTCGGGCTCGCGGCCCTTGAGATTCAGGTAGATCTGGCCCAAACCCAGCGCGTAGGCCCTCGACTTCGACCAGTCGATCTCGTCGACGGCGAGCCGGTCGCCGAAGAAAGCGGCAAGCGTCTTCTCTCCTGCATCTCCGGCAGCGACGAGGTACCCCTCGTTCATCAGCCACTGGTTGACGTTCATCCCCCGGCGCCAGGTCTTGAAGCCGTGGTCCGAGACGACGAGCAGGAGATCCTGCGGGCGCAGCGTCTTTGCGACGTCGCCGACGATCTTGTCCATGCGTTCGTAGATCGTGCGCAACGGGTCGCCCAGCCTTTCGGCCGTCGCCTGGTCGTAGAACGGGTGCTGCTTGTCGCGCAGCCAGTAGAAGCAGTGCGAGGCGCGATCGGTCTGCGTGAAGACGTAGAACGAGCACGAGGCGCCTCGGCGCAGCTCTCCGAGCAGCGTGGCCGCTCCGTGGTCCATGTCCTCGAGCAGATCCGAGAGGAACGCCTCGGGCGACGTGTTGCGGTCGTTCAGCTGGAACGTCTGCTCCATCCAGCCGGTCGTCTTGTAGGCCCCGTAGTCGCGCTCGAGTTCCGCGGCATAGCCCGGGGGATACGACAGCGGCAGCGCCGGATCGAGCGGGTCGATCTGGACCGGATCGGACAGCACGACGAGCGGATCGGTGTCCTTGACCTCGAACCGCGCGCGGCCGCGGATCGTGATGGGGGGGAACGAGGGGAGCGTGAACTCGACGCGCATCCACCGCCCCCGCCGCCCCCTCTCGATGTGATCCACTTCCGTCCGGCCTGACGGGTGCCGGACCGTGACGGTCACCGGACCGTCCTTCGACGAGCGCTCGAAGCGAAGCGGGACCGTCAGTCGCGCGAGGCCGCCCTCGGCCCGAGGGCGGCGACGGTCGAAGGGACCTTCGAGGATGGTGTCGTAGGTCGTCGCGTCGCGTCCGCCGGACAGGTGGATGCGGTGGCCGTTGAACACCGTGTACTCGCGCCCCAGCGTGAAACCCGCGTCGTAGATCGCGTAACTGCCGTTGGTGCCCGCGATGTCGGGGGTTCCGAGCCCCGAGAGCAGGTGCGCCCCGGGCATCGCGGGCGCGGGAAAGAGGAGCGGTTGCCGCAGCGCCACGACGGGGTAGCCGGCTTTCGCGACCCGCTCGAGAAACGTCGGGTAGGCCATGCGAGCGGTGATGCGCGGCGGGCGGACGGGCACGAGATCGAAGAGAAAGCGAGGCGGGACGATGTCCACCATGCCGTTGACGGGCTTGTAGCCCGTGGTGGACGGGTCGCGCACGATGAAGTCGAAGACGCGATGGCGCGCGGGATTGACCCCCGTTTCGAGCGACGCCCACGCGACGGGAGACTCGGGCGGCAGTTCACTCTCGAGGTCGTGAAGTCCATTGCCGTCGATCAACGCCTTGACGCGGGGCATCGCGCCCTTCTCGACGTACTCGCGCAGGATGCCGGGGTCGACGCCGTCGAAGCCGAGCACGATCACCCGTCCGCGCTCGACGACGTCGGCGGCCGGACGCCACTCCGGGGGGCCCGCGACGCGCGCGATGCCCTCGGCCGAGAGCGCCACGCCGAATCCGGCCGTGAGGGCGAACATCGGCAACAAGGCCGCCTGCTTCAGCACGTCACGTCGCGAGGGGTGCATCCGGCGCTCCGACGCGGAGTCTACCGGCGATCGAAGGAGTTCGACCCGGGCTCGACGCGCCGAAACAACGAAGAAGCGCGCCTCTGATTCCGGAGCCGGGGTAGGCTCGGGCGCGATGGTTCGATCCCTAGCCCTCGCCCTCGGCACGTCCCTTCTCGTTCTCGCCCCCTGCGCGGGCGCGGCCGATGACCCGTTGACCGCCGCGCTCGCGGCTGCCAAGCGTGCCGACTCGGTCGAGGCGCTCCGGCTGAGCGACGACGCGGTTCGCGCGAAGCCGTCCGCATCCACGTGGAACGTCAGGGGGTATGTGTTGTCGGCGGCGGGGCGCAAGGACGACGCGCTCGATGCATACGCGCAGGCGTCGGCGCTCGACCCGAGAGACGTGCTCTCGCGCGTCAATCGCGGGAGCATTCTGCTCGCGCTCGGCCGCAACGACGAGGCGAAGGCCGTGCTCGACGAGGCGCTCGGGATCGATCCGAAGTCGGCTCGCGCCCACAACCATCGAGCCGTCGCCCTCGAACGACTCGGACGGCTCGAGGAAGCGCGGACGGACTACAAGGCCGCCATTCGACTCGATCCGAAGGACGCGGTCGCGCCCAACAACCTCGGCGCGCTGGCGTACCGCCGCGGCGTCGAGGGTGCCGCGGCCACGTTGTTCGCGAAGGCGCGGGAACTCGATCCGGGTTTCTGGGCGGCCGCACTCAATACGTCGCTGTCGGCGGCGCTCGCGTCTCCCGCGCAATCGGCACAGGCCGATGCCGACGTCGTCGCGCAGGCGCTCCTTGCGGACGCCTCGGCGGAGGTACGCGCACGCGCCAAGGGCGTCGAGGCGGCCCGAGCCGCGCGAGAGGGTCGTCTCGAAGACGCCAAGGCGCTCCACATCGAGCAGTTGACGCTCGACGGCAATGACGCCTCGGCGCTCAACAACCTGGGGGTCGTCGAAGACCGTCTCGGCGAGTCGCGCGAGGCGCTGACCCACTTCCAGTCGGCGCTCGACCTGCGTCCCGACGATCCGACGGTGCGGAACAACATCGGCGTCGTGCAGGTGCATCGCGGCGACCTCGCGGCGGCGGAGTCCGAGTTTCGGGCGGTGATCCGGAGCGATCCCCGATTTCATCGGGCGTACCACAATCTCGGCGTCGTGCTCGGGGCCCGGGGCGATCGAGCGGGCGCGGTCGCCGCGTTGCGACGGGCGGCGGAACTCCAGCCCGACGACGCGTCCGCCATCTACAACCTCGCGATCCTGGCCCGAGGCTTCGGCGCCGATCGCGCATCGGAGCGTTCGGCCTACGATCGCGCGCTCGCGCTCGATCCGACGCTCAACGAGGCGCGGCTCGCATTGGGCACGCTGCTCGCCGATCCGACGACGCCCGCCGTGCTGCGCGACGAAGCGAGGGCGCGCGACCAATTGACTCAGTTTCTCGCGAAGGCCACGCCCGGCGACACCGCCGGGCGCAAGCAGGCCGCCGATTGGCTCGCGTGGCTCGACGCGTCGGCCGCGTTCCGCGCGCGCTCGACTCCGCGCTGACGGCGGCGCTCGACGAGGCCGAGCGCTCGCGACGGTCGACGCTGCGATCGATCGGCCGGCGGGACACCCGTCCGACTCTGCATGCCGCGCGTCACACCGAACGGTCTGCGTCGCGATCCGGATCTCGTCGTCGAGGGGCGGGGAGGCCGTCGAGCGGTCGCCAAACCCAGACCACGACGCCGAGCGGCTCGAAGCGCGACTCGGGCATCCGGAGCGGGGGAACGTCGGTGCGGGGCGACTCGAGTCGCACGTCGCCGCCCAGCCGACGCAGGATGCGCGCGCGAACGTGAATCCCGTCGCGAACGAGAACCAGCGTCCCTTCGGCGGGCCGGGGGACGGGATGCACCAGCAGTAGATCGCCCTTTTCGACGCGTGGATAGGCGTCGTCGTCGACCGCCTCGATGAAATAGGCGCCCTCGCGCCAGAACCGGCGGTCCACGTGGAACGTGTCGAGCGCGCCACGGAGCGCCGTCGCGAGGTCGCCCGCGACGGGCGGCGCCGCCAGCAGGGGGACTCGTTGCCAGAGCCGCTCGTCGGACCGGTGCGCGGCGTCGGTCGCCGGTGAGGGCGCGGCGGCCGCGAGCGGCTCGGCGCCACCGAGCAGACGGGGGAGCGCCCGCACGAGCGCTTCGCGTTCCTTGCCGGGAATCTCCTTCAGGAGATCGCTCGAGCGCGACGCCGCTTCCCGGACCGTCGGCATCGACTTCACACGTTCGGCGAGGCGACCAAGCAGGAGCCGCCGATCGTCGGGAAGGCCCAGGTGCGCCGCAACGGCATCTGCCAGGAAACCCGGACGACGCGTCATGTGAAACAGCGTGCTGGCGATCAGCGAGTCTCGCGATCGTCGGCTGCGGCCGCGCTCCTTGACGAGTCGAAGCACACGTTGCTTGACCGGTTCGGGTGTGCGCTCGAGCGCCGCCAATTCCTGGAGGCGGCCCTCGTCGATGCCGAGCGCGCGAGCCAGCGCCGAGATGAGGTCCTCCTTCGGCGGTGGCTTGCGACGTGCCTCGAGTACGCAGATGTAACTGCCCGTGAGCCCGGCCTTCGCCCCGAGATCGGCCTGGGACAAGTTCGCGGCGAGGCGAGCTGTCTTGATCGTCGACGCAAAGTCTTCGCGGGGGGGCATGGGCGGGGCTCGGATGCGATGCGGTCGGTGGCACCGGACGGGGCGCGCCGCGATCGTCACCGAAGGGTACCCCGGAATGACCAAAAATTTAGTTGTTGACTAAATAGTTAGCGAGTGTAGGGTACGGTCGTCATCGAGTTCGAGCCGGGTGTTCCGGTTCGCGGTGACCTTCGGTGGGTTTGTGGGTTCGGCGGCCTAGCGAAAACGGCCAAAGGACCCGGGTGGTCTCGCGCAAGCCCCAACGGGAACGGGTCGGACGGGCTTTCACAGGTCTCCAACGAGCGCTGCCGAACCGGGCGGACGGGTGAAAGCCCGCCCGCCCGCGTTGTTTTCTGAGGATCCGAGGTGGAATCGGGCCGGGTCTGGACGGGGAACAAGTCGGAGGCCTTTCCCGGCGATCGATTCCGCCCCGGCGGAATGTGGCGGAATCATGTGTTGCAGAGTTTCGGCGTGTCGCGGGCCAACGAACGTGGTGTTTGCGTTGGAATCCACAAGGGGTTGTGGTTTTGTCGCAGACGGACCGAAGAGAGCGATCCTCAACCGTGGTTCTTTGCGCCCGTTCGCCGTTGCGGCACGACATTTCCAAGGGAGTGGGGGTCGGTGCGATATCGGGTGGGCTTGCATGCGTCGTTCGGCATGCTCGGTCGGGTCGGGTGGAGGGCTTCATGGGCACGATCGAGTTCAGCACGAGTGACCACGCCGCGTGCTCGATTCAGGATTCCCGGACTCGGGTTCGACCCTCGACCCGTCGGAGCGGGTACGTGCGCGGGCTGTTCGCCTGCGTGGCGGCCGTGCTGTTCCTGTTCGGACTCGCGTCCGCTGCCCGTGCCGACGACCCGAAGGAGAAAGAAAAGGAGAAGGGTCCCCAGTATCGGGTGGTCGACGTGTCGCTCATCTACAGCGGCAACCCGCGCCTGTTCAAGAAGCCGTGCGTCGTCGACGCCGACAAAATCTACAAGTCGATCCCCGAGTATCAGGAGATCGTCGAGAAGAACCTGACCGACCGCGACGTTCGGTATCACTTCCTGATGAAGAAGGCGTCCGACAAGTTCGCGAAGTCGCTCCGCGGGCTCGTGAAGGATCTCGAGTACGACCTCATCGGCGGCGTCGGCTCGATCGTGCCCGCGACGACGGACGCGCCGGCCGTCCCCAATGGGACCGACGGCGCCATCGCCAGGTTGCCCGCCGCGTGAGGGTCGTCCATCGCGTGGCGGGTGGTCGCCGCGTCGCCGTCTCGCTCGCGATCCTCGGGCTCGCCGGGCTTGTGTCGGTGGCCTCTCCGACCGTAAGTCGGCGCGTGGATGCCGACCCGGTTCGGGTCGGCCGAGCCGTGAGCGAGCCCGATCGCGAAGACTCCTGGTGGGGGGGCGACGGGCGCCTGCGTCAACTGTATCGACCTCGTTTCGTGCCCGCGGGCGAGCTCATCGAGAGTGCCCGATCGATGCTTCCTCCCGCCGTCGATCTCACGCTCGACTCGTTGCGTCGTCGCCTGTTGTTCACCGGCACGCGGGCAGGTGTCGACATCGCGACGCAGGCGGTCGACTTTCTCGACGTCCCGACACCCTCCGCGCTGATCGAAGTGATGATCGTCGAAACGGCACGGCGCAAGCGCAATGAACGCGGAGGACACGGCCTATTCGACCGCGACGGCCCTCCCGCCGGTCCCGATACGTTCTTCCGTTCGCTTCGCTTCGACTTCGAGCCGGAGTCGTGGCTGCGTTCCGAATTGACCGGCACGGACTCGTTTCAGGGAACGTCCGTTCACGGTGGGCAGTCGGGCACCGGAGGCCCATTGGCGGGAACGATCGACGTCGTGCTCCGAGGGCTCTCCCACGAAGGCGAGGCCGAGATCCTCTCCCATCCGTCGATCGTCGTCACCGAGGGCGTACCGGCCTTCGTGACGTCCACGATCGAACTGCCGGTCTCGATCTTCCGGCGGTCCGACGTCGTGACCACGTACGGGCCGTTGAGCGAACACACCGGCGTGCGATTCGAAGTGACGGCCGTGAAGATCGGCGCCGATCGTCTGGTGTTGCGGCTCCATCCATGGGTGCGTCAGTTGACGCAGGCGCAGAGCCCGAACGGCCCCGCCGGCTACCCCGTGCTTTCCGTGCGCGAGTTGACGACGACGGTCACGGTGGCGGATGGCCAGGAGTTCCTGCTCGGCGGCGTCGCGAGTTGGCAACGCGTGGGAAGCGTCGCGGGGCTTCCGATGCCTCCCGCGCTCGCCGCGCTCACGTCGGCGCTGGGCTCGCGTCGGGACGATCTCGAGTGCGTCGATCTGCTCTTCCGCCTCCGCGCCCGCATCCTCCATCCGGGACGCGACGATGCCCGCGTCGTTCCGCCGGGCGAGGACGCTCGCTTGCGGCGCGGCGAACTTGCGGGCCGCATCCCGCGCCCCGAGGGACGGTAGGGCCGCATCGTTCTCGTGGATCGGCCCGCCGCAAGGCATCGTGGGGTGATGGCGTGGCCCCGAACGAGCGTCCAGAACACCTGTCCGAGTTGCGATGGCCTCCTCCTCGCGGCCACCGGATCCGGTCCCGTCTTGTCGTGGGCGGTGCCCGCGAAGGGCAACCCTCCACGTTGGGCGCACCATCGGAAGCCCCCCGAGGGGTTCGACGTCGCCGCGGCACGCCGACTCGAATGCTCCGCCTGCGGGCAAACGGTGCTGTTCGACGCGACCCGTTGACGGGATCGCGGGGATCGCGGCTCGCCGACGGCCGATCGATCGCTACTTCCCGACGATCGTGACCGCCCCTCCCTTGGTCGCGCTCCAGGTCTCGCCCGGTGCCAACCAATAGAACGCGCGGGTCTCCGACGGCCTCGAGCGCCCGCCGGGCTGGCCCATCAGGCCCTCGAGATCGACCATGTAGAGCGCGAGCGATGCGCCGTAGGTCACGAGCGTCACCCCGCCGTCGTGCCAACATTCTTGTCCCTTGCCGAACGGACTCGTGGCTGCGTCCTTGCGAAAAGCCGGTCGGATCGACCATCCGTCCTTCGCGCGCGACACCGTGACGAACGCCTTGTCCATTCCGGCCTTTGAAAGGTACCGCCCGACATCGGACACGTTCCCGCCCGCGCTTCCTCCCGCCCCTCCGTCTCCGCCGGCGCCGCCCGCGGCCGCCTTCTGCTTGGCCTGGATCGCGTCGTAGGGCGCGAGCACGCCCGGCGCGGCCCCTTTCCAGCGCACGGCGCCGTTCGCAAGCCACGTTCGTACGGCGTCGGAGTCGCTGTCGTCGGACACGAGTCCCGCCGCGTTCGCGACGACGAGGGTTGCCTTTAGGTCGTCTTTGGCTCGCAGGTGGAGTGCCACCAGTTCCGTCGAGGCATCGAGCGCGAGCGCGAGCCAACCGTTGGTCGCGAACACGGCGAACGCCGTCGCGAGCGCGACCACTGCTTTCGCGTCGTCCCCCGACTTGACGGCCGTCAACCCGTCGGCGAAGCGCGCGAGCGACGGACCCGACGCACCCGCCTTCGGTGTCTTCTCGAACGCGGCAAGCACGGCCGCGGCCTCGTCGACGAACGCGCCGTCCCCGCGCGCGACGGCCGAGCGCAGCAGTTCGGTCGCGAGCGCGTGTGCCGAGACGAACATGCCGTGGCGTTTCGGATCGAGCTCCTTCATCAGCGCATGGATCGCGGCCCGAGAACTCGGCTTCGATGACGCGGCCGTGCCGCCCCCGGACGCGCGGTCCGATCGAACGAGTTCGTCGATGAACTCCTCGATCTG
>JANNRO010000181.1:0-11802 GCA_031401505.1 Planctomycetia bacterium | reverse complement strand
CTCGAGGCCCGCGGCCATCATGTTCGTGAAGAAGTTCGGCTCGGACTCGCAGAGTTCGAGCGCTTCCTGCAGCTCGTTCTCGTCGAGCAACGCCTCGACCTCGTCGATCAGTTCGGGACGGCAGATCTTGTCCCGGCGGATCTTGACCGCCGTCTCGATGATGACGGCCATCGTCGCGACGGAGAGCACGACGATGATCCATCCGACGGTGCCGCCGTCCCGGAAGATCTGCTCCATCGTGATCGAGCCGCTGTTCATTCGGTTCGCGTCGTCGGGCGGCGGCGCATCGGCGGCAAACGCGGAACCGGCGATCGCCGAGGTGGCGACCAGGAAAAGCAGAGCGAGGATGGCGAACGTACGCGTGCGCATGGACTCTCCTAGAGACGAGATCCGAGTCCCGAGAGTGGGGCGGATCGGGCGGGGGGGGAAGTCTACCGTTTTCGGTGGATCGTCGCTACTTCTTCGAACAGGTGTTCCGTCGTTCCGGGCCCTTCGGGCCTACTTCGCTGCCCACGTGGAGTCTTTCCACGAGGACTGCAACTCCTGGCGGGCCGCTTCGGCCTGCGACTTGAAGAGCGCCTTTGCATCCGGGCGTGCGGCGGCGGCAGCGGCGGCATCGGCGGCCTTGCCGAGGTAGTAGAGGGCGCGAGGCACCTCGCTCGTCACCGAAAAGTACTTGATGCGGACGTCGACGAATGCGAACACGGCCTCGACGTACCGCTTCTCGTTCAGAAGTGCCAACCCGATGCCGTTCTGGGCGACGGCTTGGACCGTGGGTGACAAGGCGCCGGCGACGACGGCGTCGACGACCTCCCGCGGCTTGCCCTTGAACCGCTCGCGAAGTCCGTCGGGCGTGCCCGCCTCGAGAAACTTCCGCAGTTCGGCGTAGTCGGCGGGCGCGTCGGTCTTGGTCGCGGCTTCCAGCATGATGCGGGCCTTCTGCACGCGCGCTTCGTTGTAGAAGCGACCGAGTTCGGCGCGGGAGAAGTAGTCTTGCGCCTGTTCAAGGAGGCTTTGGAGCGCGGCGGCGGCCGAGTCGTATGCCATCGCGGCGGCGGAGGTCGACCCCTTGGCCTCGGCGATGCGGCCGACGCCGAGTTTCGCCCCGAAGGCGAACTTCGGGCCGATTGCCGCGGCCTTCAGGACCTTGTCGTAGAGCGCGTCGTACGTCGCGGCCGCCTCGTCGTACTTCTTGAGCGCGACCTGACAATCGCCCTTCAGGAGCCAGGCGTCGGCGTACCAGCGGCTCTTGCCTTCCTTGTAGCGCGCGAGGAAGCCCTTCTCCGTCGCGGAATCGGCATCGAGGGCGCGGAGCGCGTCGTCGACCAGCGTCAGATCGTTCTTCGCCATGCCCTCGAGGTAACTCGACTTGGCGTAGTGGTACTGCGCGCCTGCGACGTACCACTTTTCCTTGCCCTTCGCGCCGGCCGCGTCGGTGAAGGGTTTGAACCCGACCTTGCCCGTCTCGGGATCCTGCTTGCGACCGCCGCCCGCGAGATCGCTGAACTGTTCGCGCGCCGCGCCATAGTTGCCGGCGTTCAATTCCTGCAGCGCGCCGGCATACTTGGTTGCCTGCGAGTCGGCGGCTTCGCGGACGATGTCGATCAGAAACCGCGTGTCGATGCGCTTCAAAGGCGCACCGGCCTTCAAGCGATAGGCGACCGTGACCCACGTCTCTTCCGCGACGTCGCCGGGCTTGTCGCGGTCGAACCGCTCCACGACCTGTTCGCCGGTGTCCGGATTGCGAAACTTGATCTCGTCGGCCCCGGCACGCCCGGCGAGGGCGACGGTGACGAACGCCCCGACGATCACGCCGGTTGCCAGCGTCGTTCCACGGCCAAGAAAGCGGGACGCGACGAGCATGAGAGGCTCCGTGCGATGGATGAGGTTCATGGTTACTTTTCCTCGCCGTTCATGGCGGGCTCGCCGTCCATTGGTGCCGGCGTCGGGTCGGCGGGCGGCGCGATGGGGGGGGCCACGGGGGCTGCCGGAGCCGCCTCGGCGCGCAGATCGACGGATTGCGACGGAAGTCCGAGTTTGCCTGCGAGCACCGTGACCCGACCCTGAATCGCGATCCACTCGGCGAGCGTCTGCTCGTGGCGCTCGAATCCGCCGATGTGCGGATAATTCTGCTTCGTGAAGGCGATCATCTTCTGCGCCATCGACGTGTAGTTCTTCGCTTCGGGCGATGCAGCGCCGCCCGACTGGAGCGCACGCTCCGCCGCCGAAACGCGGATTTCCAGTCCGACCGTCTGGACCTCCCACCAGTCACCGGAATCGTCGTCCAGTTTCTGCGGGCCCTCGGTCAGCACCCTCAACACGTTGATCGCCTTCATGGCGTCGGCCGACTGCTCGCCGGCGCGGTAGGCTTGGGCCAGCGCGAGGATCAACGTGGGGTCGGTGTCGACGTGTTCGGAGAAGAACCCCACGTCGAAGCCGCCGGTCTTCAAGCTCGTGACGGTGCCCGCCAACTCGGCGTCGGACATGGACACGATCTTGCGCTGGAAGGCACTGATGGCCTTCTCGTAGAGCGCCTGGTCGGTGTCGCGCACGTACTTCGGCAGCTTGCCACCGCCGAGCAGATCCTTCACGTAGTCCCGGAACTCCTTCACGTCGGCGACCTTGCGGACGGGGATCTTCCACGGACGGTTGCCGTCGCGGTACGGGAGCACCACGAGCTCGCCCGCGAGGTTGCCGAGCAGGATCGGCGTGTTGGTCGCCACGCGAGCGAGGCCGTCTTCCAGGAAGCGGACGGCGCGCTGGTAGGTCAATCGCTGTTCGTCGGGAGCCTTCTGCGTGGCGGCGACGCGGTAGTAGATCTCGCCCAGCAGTCGATAACTCCGTCGTTTGGCGGCGTCGGTCTCGGGGAGCGCCTTGACGTCGGGGAACGCGAGCCAGTCGTCATAGAGCGCCTTCGCGGTCTCCCACGCGTCGGCGTCGGTGTCTTCGATCTTCGCGAGCTTGTAGTACCGGAAGGCGAGCACCGACACGTTTTCCTGGCGGCGCTTGGGCTTGGTGCCCGGCGCGGCCTTCGAGTCGAGGTCCTTGAAGAGGACGTCGAGCTTGCGGTACAGCTCGGCGGCCTTGCGAAGCGGCACGACCTGAGCCCTCAGGAGCGCGGTCTTGGCCGCGGCCAACTCGGCCTGCTTCGCCACGAGCGTCTTGATCTCGGCCTTCACCTTCTCGAGTCGGGTCTTCGCCTCGCGCAGCCTCGCCTCGGCCGCGGCTTTGTCTTCGCGCGCCTTCTTTTTCTCGCCCTCGGTCGCCTTCGACGACGCGATCACGGCGTCCGCCCGCTCGATGATGCCGAGTTGGTCGGAACTCACGTTGACGAGATTGTTCTCTTCCAGGGAGAGACTTCGCAGTTGGGACCTGATGCCTTTCGTCCGGTCCGTCGGATCGCCGATCTCCTGGACGGTGATCGCGTCGATCTGCTTCTGGATTTCGCTCTCCTTGCCGCGGTAGTACTCGGCCTGCTGAATGAGGATTCCGGGCAGTTTGTGATAGTCGGGGAAGTCGCGGATCAACTCGTTGATGGCCGACTCGGCCTCTTCGATGTTCCCTCGACGCAGGAGGATTTCGACGCGCATGCCCATCGCCCACCCGAGGTAGAACGACGCGTCCTTGCCGTACTTGGCCTTGAATCCCTCGAGGATCGACATCGCGTCGGCGTCCTTCTTGGCGCCGACGAAGGCGGCTGCTTTCCAGTAGTCGACGGCGGCCAACTGCGCCGGACGATTGGCGCCCACGGTGGGCTCGGCGGCCGCCCGCTTCTTCGCCTCGGGCGACTCCCAGAATGCCGCCGCCCGGACGGCCGCCGTCGCGACCCCGTCCCAGTCACCGGCCTCGAACGCGACGCGGACGATGTAGACCCAGGCAATGTCCTGATATTCGTTCTTGAAGTCGCCCGCCGTCTGCTCGAAGAACTGGAGCGACTCCTTGAGCGACGTGCGCCACTCGGTTCCGTTCGGCGTGGTCTCTTTCGCGCGGAGCGCGGTCTTGAACGTCTCGAGCGCTCGACCGTACGCGAGATTGCCCGTCTGCCCCGAAGTGCCGGTGCCGCTCGGGATGCCGTTGATGGCCCGGATCTGCCAGTCGGTGAACGCGTCGAGGCGCTTCTTCGCGATCGGGTCGCCCGTGCGCTCGCTCACCTCCTTCAACGCGGCGCGTTCCTTGTTGAACGCCTCGATCATGATCTTGCCGATCGCGTCTTCCTGCGACGTGGGAACCGTGCGACCCGCCCGGAATTCGTCGGCGATCACGTCGAACGCGGCCGCGGCCTCGACGAAGAGCTTCAACTGCGTGTAGCACGCTCCGATGCGCCCCCAGCCGTAGAGGTAGTACTTGACGAGGCCGTCGCGATCCTTCGGAGCCCCCGCGACGACCTTCTGGTACGCGGAAATCGCGTCGGCGAACTTGCCGTTCGCGAACAAGTCGTCGGCGACCTTGATCACGATGCCGACGTCGATCACCTCGTCGCGACTGCCACCCATCTTGACGAGGCGACGCAGGGCCGCGTCGGCTCGGCGCTTGACGTCGTCGAAGCCCGACTTCGCGGCGGCGTCCGACGTCTGACGGAGGATCTCGATCGCCTCGCCGCGCCGGTTCTCGAAGGCGAGCGCCATGAACTCCGCCCAGGAGATCATGCCGTAGAGGCCCGGCTTGTACTTCTGGAGCCACGACTCCTTGACGAGCTTCGCGAGTTCCTGGTCGGCGTTCTTCAACACCGCACGGTAGCCCGGATCGGTCTTCCTCTCGCCGCCGGAGAGGTGGAGGCCCAGCTGTGCGATGTGGAGAAAGCCCGTGCACATGAGCTTTCGATGCTCGTCACCCTGATCGCCCGCGTTGGCGGCGGCCAGGAAGTACTCGAGCGCGTCGCGATAGCCCTTCAACTGGGCTTTCGAGTCGTTCTCGCAGTCGGCGAGTTCCATCGACACCTTGCCCAGGAAGTCGAGCGCATAGGTGCCGGTGATGTACTGCTCGTTGCCGATCGAGTAGTCGTCGAGCGCCTTGCGCGCGGCCTGGAACGCCGAGATGGCCTCGGGCTTGCACTTGTCGAACGTCAGGCCCTTGAAGTAGAGCGCGGTCAGGTAGTGGAATTCCGCCAACTGCCTCAGCTCGTCGGTCGCCTTCTGGTTCGCCGCCTTGCCGTTGGCCTTCAGATCGACGAAAACCTCTTCGGCTCGTCGATTCGAATCGGCCGCCGCTTCGCGGACCTTGGCCGCCGTCGCGCCGCGCGCCTCGAGGGGCGACGCTTCGTTCGCCGCCGCCACGTCGGCGGGTGTCGCGACCCGGCCCTTGTTGTCTTCGCGCTCCTTGGCCCGCATCCGCTGCCAGTCGTCTTCCATGTCGACGAGCGTCGCGCACCACTGGACGAACCCGGAATGGAGGTTGCCGAGCGCCATCTTCGCGTCGTTGACCTTGGCGTCGGCCCCGTTCTTGGAGATGAAGTCCTGGATCTGGCCGGCGGCCGCGTCGAGCTTCTGGGTGATCGTCGTGAACGGAGTCGTCGGCGCGTTCTGGGCGACCGTCAGGTCGGCCTTGCCGAGCAACGCCATGCCGAAGCGGGCGCGGTCCTTGTCCGCCGCGGTGCTCTTCGGATTGGCGAGCATCCCCTCGTAGACACGCTTGGCGAAGTCGAGGTAGCCGCGTTCGATCAACTTCTGGCCGAACTCGAAATCGTCCCAACCGGCGCGGGCCGGACGAGTGGAGCCGAGCAACGCTCCGAGCATCAGGAGGACGAGCGCGGCCCGACGGGGTGTCCGACGTGGCGATCGGGGAGCGACGATCGCAGGAAGGGGACTGTCGACGCGAGGGAGAGCGAACTTCATGAAAGGCTCCTCGAACCGCTCGGCGCGTGAGCGCCAGGGGCCGTGGGACCATAGACGGGGACCGACGCGAACCCGCCGTATGGAAGGACTGAACCCCGCCGGAACAGCCCCGAGGAGGGCGCTTCCGAGAGATTCCAGGTGACACGCAACTTCAGTGGGCAAACAGAGCGGCCGATCGGGCGGGGCATTCTAGGAATGGAATCCACGAGGGTCAACGAGTCCGTCGCCAACGTGCCGAAGAAACGGGACGCACCGAAGAACGGTCGAGCGCCATGACCGGACTCCGCACGGTACCCCGATCGGGACTCGAGTCCCGGCATCGGTTCGAACTCCGATCGGACGACGGGATCGGGTGCTGCACCGGCGGCCCCGCTTTTCGAGGCGGGTTTCGAACCGACGCGTACGCCCGGACGCCACCGCTGAAATCGCCACATCGGAGACCCGCCTTCTGCCCGCTGATGTCCGGAGATCGACTCTCGACGGAATGACCGAAACCGACGCGCGGACTCGAGCGGACCGCGCAATCCCAACGGAACGGGGGACGGACGAGAGAAGAATACTCCGCGCGTCGGCCGTGTCAACAACGAAGTGTTTTTTGAGCGAATTCGGGGACGGTCGATGGGGCGCTGCAATCGGGGCGAGTGGATCGATTCAACGAACCCGGGGGCGACGCCATTCCCCCCGCGCTTCACCGTGCGCGTTCGGTTCCATCGCCAAATGAAACGGGGCCGACCTTTCGGTCGGCCCCGCGATCAACCATCCGACCGAACCATTCCGATCGAACCCGAACCGGAAGTGAAAGGTCTACCTACGGTTCCCGCACGGGGCACACGGGGGAGGAGCGCACGGCGGCGGGGCGCACGGCGGCGGAGGCGCGAGCGAGGGGTCTTCATCGCAGGTCATGGTGAAGACTTCGGGAAGCGAAGGTGCGCGGTACTCGCCCGACGGCTCCTGCTCTTCGAGGACCTGAACGCTCGCCGTGATCAGCACGAGCAGGTTCCGGCGGTTCACGAACGAGCCCTTGCGCGAGAACATGAAGCCGATCACCGGGAGCTTGCCGAGTACGGGGATCTCGCTGGTCGCGTCGACCTGCTCGTAGAACTTCAAGCCGCCGATCAGGAGCGTCGCGCCATCGGGCATCGTCACGGTCGTGCGGACGCTGCTCTTCTGGAGCTTGGGCACCTGGATGATGACCGGGGCGCTGGCCGTGATCGGACCCGACGCGAGCGACGTCGAGAACGTCGGGATCGGGCGGACCAGCGTCGCGACCGTCGGGCGCAGTTCGAGCGTGATGAACCGTCGGTCCGACGACACGACCGGCTTCACGTCGAGAACGACGCCGTCGACCGCGTTGCGGATGATCGGGTTGGCGATGTTGGCGGCCTGGGCGATCTCGACGTCGTAGTCGGCGACGTAGGCCACCTTGTTGAGCACTTCCACGACCGCACGCTGGGTGTTGTAGACGGTGACCTTCGAGGCGGTGATCGTCTCGAGGCGCTCCGACTTCTGCACCGCACGGAGGATGACCTCCATCTGCGTATCGTCGAGGAACGTGTGCTGGAGCGACATGCCGCCCGTTCCGAGCAGCGTGCCGGTGTTGCCGAGCACGTTGTCGAACAGGTTCTCGAGCCGGCCCTGATAGGCGCCGTCCTGACCGTCGTTGTAGAAAATGCCGGAGTCGTTGCTCGTACCCGACGACTGGGGCTCGGGGTGGACGCCGAACGGCACGCCCTGGGGGTTGGCCGGGGTGCCGAAGAAGAGGTCGTCGTTGGGTCGGTTGGTGCCGAGTCCGGGGACGCCGACGCCGCCGCTGTTGTCACCCAGACCACGAACGTCCACGCCCACGTCGCGCAGGAAGTTGTCTTCCGCCGAGATGAAGCGGACTTCGAGGGTCACCATGGGGCCGGAGTTCTTGCGCAGCTCCTGGAGCAACTCGCCCACCTTCTCGATCGTCTCGGCACGGTTCTTCACGATCAACGTGCCGTTCTTCAGGTCGATGCTCGAACCGCTGTCTCCGACCCAGCTGTCGGGGTCGACGACCGCCTTGATCGTCTCGAGGAGCGCATCCGTCGGGAAGATGGGGGCGGCCTCGGTCAGCTCGGGCGGTTCGGGCGGGGTGTAGTTGGACGGCGAGAGGAAGATCTCGGTGCCGCGGAAATTCTGGATCTTGACGGCGAGGTCTTTCACGTCGAAATACTTCAGGCGCAACTCGCCCGCCACTTCGTCCTTCGCCGCGATCGTGACGACGCCGTCGCGCGGTTCCCAACGAAGGTCGAAGGGCGTCGTGATCACGTTATCGAGGATCCACTTGACCGAGACGTCGTCGAGGCCCGGAACGTTGATCTTCACGTTGTCGAAGCTCGAGGTGCGCACCTTCGGGGTGATGTGGAAGTTGAGACCGGTGACCGTTCGCAGGTAGGTGACGACCTGGTCGAGGTTCTGGTCCTGGAACTGGAGGCCCTTGACGCGCTTGGCTTCGAGGGTCGCGATGATCGCGGCCTTGCTCTCGTTGTCCTGCGGTTCGTCGGCGTCGCCGACGGAACGCGGCTTTCGCTGCGCGATGCTCTCCATCCAGTTCTCGGGGAACTCGACGGTGTTCACCTGGGGGCGGATCGCCTCGACCATCTGCTCGTAGACGTTCTTCCACTCTTCGTCGAAGGTGCGCTTGTTCGCCGCGTCACGGGCCGCATGCTCGCTGTCGGTGCTGACCTCGATCAGGCGCTTGGCGCCCGCGTTCTGCGGGTCGTCACGCAGCACCTGACGCGCGTACTCGCGCGCGTTGGCGTACTCGCCGCGGCGGTAGGAGAGGTCGGCCTCCTTGAAGTACGCGCGGATCCGTCCGAGACGCTCTTCGCGCTCGTGGGCCAAGTCGTTCAAGCGCTGACCCTGCGCCTGCTTCAAGGCACGCTGCCGGTTGCGCAGATCGGCCGTCGCCGCGGTCGCTCGCGTGTTGTCGATGAGGTCACGGAGCGAATCGGAGGTGGCGCCGAACGCCGTCTGGTTCGTGTACCAGGACACGATCGCGAGCGCGCTCTGGTACTCCTTGACCGCACCGCGATAGTCTTCCTGCGCTTCGAGGGTCTGGCCGCGCTTGATGTAGGCGGCGACCTGAGCGACGGCCTGCTCGCGCTTGACGGCTTCTTCGCGACGGACGCGATCGAAATACTCCGAAGTCGAACTCGGGCGATCCGCGTTCAGGTTTTTCCAACCCTCCTGCGCTTCGCCATTCTGGGGGTCGAGGTCGAGGGCCCGGCCGTAGAACGCGCGACCGCCGTCGAGGTCACCCGCCTCGAGTGCGGCTCGCGCCGACTTCAGCGCCTGTTCGAGCAGCAGCTTGCGGTGTTCGGCGTCGATCGCCGCCGACTTGCGGCCCTCGGCGAGGAGGTCGACCACCGGATCGGCGGGGGGAACCGGATCGGCGGCGGGAACCGGCGCTGCCGTCGGAACCGGCGCCATGTCCGGAGTCGGCACGGGAACGGGAGCCGGGTCGGGAGCGGGCGCGACCGGCATCGGCGGGTCGTCGACCTTTACGGCGAGCGGGGCGCCGGCGCCGCCGTCGCTGCTGCGGTCGGCGACCAAGAACGCCTGCGGGGCGGATTCATCGGCCGCTACGCCCGAGGGGGCGACCGCAGCCACGGGGTCGATGGCCGACGCGACCGGCAGGTGGCGGGTGCAGCCCGTCACCAAAATGCCTGTCGCAACGGGAACCAACGCCAAAAGTAGAGCGCGCTTCATCCGAGACCGTTCCTTTCGCAGGGATCGACGAACGACCCTGCTTTGACGGAGGACGGGTGTGATGGGCTCGCGGCGTGCGTACTGCTCAACGCAGCACGAAAACGCCCGCAACCCACCCCAACCGACCCTCCGGCCAACCCTGGAAACGAAACCCTGCGCGAAAAAACCCTCGATCCAACGCAACCGATCGAGCACGCGAACCCGTCCGGGACCGAGCCCGGGCGGGGCCTGCCGCCTGCCGAGCGGGGGGTTCTAGCAAGGTCCGCGAACCCGTGTCAACGAATCCTTGATGGGACGCGTGACGCCGAGATGCGCCGCCGAGCACGAGAACGACCCGCCGACATGCGAAACCAAGCAGACCCTGTGCGAAGCACCGCGAAGCAAGACCCTGCCGCCGACAGCGAGATACGTACGAAGTCCGTGTCATCCTCAGGTCATCACGCGGCAAGCGCCAGCGCGACCCACCCGGATCGCCCTCCCACGGCGCAAGCGGACGCGCCCCTTGCGTCGATCGAGGAACGTCGGGACCGGCCCCTAGACTGGCGTCGTGCCCGCCCGACCTGACGATCTGCGATCCGAGGCGCTCTTCTACGCGGAGTGGATGCGCGGCGCGCTCGGCCGATTTGCCGCCGCGGAGCCGCCGGAGAAACCCGCGGCGACTCCTGTCACGCAGAGGCTACCGGTCAACGTGAGCGCCTCGAGGGCAAAGTCACCCGAGAAAGGCGGATGCGACACCGACACGCTCGCACCGAAGGCATCGCATCAGGTTATCGGACAAAATGTAACGATATCAGACATGTCGGATTCCGCCAGCGAGTATGAAGGTCTGCGGGCCACCGCGCTCGTGTGTCGCCGATGCCGGCTCTGTGAGACGCGAACGCACGTGGTATTCGGGGAAGGGAGCCTTCGCCCGCGCCTGATGGTGATCGGCGAGGCGCCGGGTGCCGACGAAGATGCGACCGGGCGCCCGTTCGTGGGAAAGGCCGGCCAACTGTTGACGCGCATGCTGGCGGCGATCGGACTCGGTCGCGACGACGTCTACATCGCGAACGTCCTGAAGTGCCGCCCTCCGGAAAATCGACCGCCGGCCCCGGACGAGATTCTCGCGTGTCGGCCCTACCTCCGCGAGCAGATCGAGCGCCTGCGACCCGATTTGCTGCTGCTTCTCGGAAATCACGCCACCCGGGCGGTGCTGGCGACCGACCGCGGAATCACGTCGCTTCGGGGCACGCTGATGGCATCGCCCGAAGGATGGGCGACGCTGCCGACCTACCATCCCGCGTATCTGCTGCGCAACCCGGACGCCAAACGCGAGGCCTGGGCCGACCTGCAATTGGCGGCGGCGACGCTCGGACTCGCGCTGCCCGGACGACCGCAGACCCCGTAGCGCGACTTCAGGCGGTTCGAAAGCGCGCAGCCCAGAACTCGCGGCGATAGGGCGCGACCGCGGCCGTCGCCTCGAGCACGAGGCCGACGGACCTCGCCACCCGTTCGAGCGCGCCGACGGTCGACGTGTATCGATCTCCTCGCCGTCCGGTGAGAACCCGGCGCGCCGCGCGAGCCCATTGGTGGGCGCTGCAAGGATGATGAAACGACACGATCACCGAATCCGTCGAGCGCGCGCGCAACGACGCGAGCACGCGCCGCCGCCGCTCGTCGTCGGGGAGGTGGTGATAGAAGCGCAGACAAATGACCAGGTCGTGCGTCGGCGCGTCGGGCTCGGGCGGGGCCTCGAGGTCGAGACGCGTGAGTCCGAGCACGCCCGCGGCCGCCGCAACATTGGTACGCGCCCGCTCGAGCATGTCGTTCGACCAGTCCGCCAGCCGGACGCTCGCGCCTCGGGCGAGAAAGGCGGCCGCGATGCGACCGGTGCCGCACGGCGCGTCGAGCACCGTGCGGGGCGGATCGCGCCCCTCGAGAAGTCGCTCGACCACGGCCCACTCGTCGGCGTGGCGTCGCGTCGAGCGTCGGTCGTATCGCGCCGCCCGCGCGGCGTCGTACTTCGTGCGCCCCGCGTACGCCACGGGACCCGCGTCCGACGCCGGGGGAGCATTCGCCGCCCCCTCCTCGCGATCGTCCGCGGAACGCTCCGCGTTCACGCTCGGGCGGGCCTGACGCTCGCCGCGTGCCGAGTCAACGCGGTCGCGACTTCGCTGGAGAGCGCCCGACGCACGCGGGCCAGATCGTCGTCCTTGATGGTGCAACCCGACGCTTTCTTGTGGCCCCCGCCCCCGCG
>JANNRO010000180.1:0-12885 GCA_031401505.1 Planctomycetia bacterium | reverse complement strand
GAAGCGCGATTGCCCTACAAGCTTCCCGAGGGACGCAAGATCGTCGTCCATCTCCATCCGGAAGCCGAGGCCTATCAGGACGCGGTGGCGGTCGCCGGCGAGCCCCGCACGGGCGAGCTCTCGAAGTCGCTCATCAAGGTGCTCGAAAGCCATGTCCTGATGGCGCCGCGCTCCGACGCCGCCTACCTCGCGCTCGTCGACGACCTGTCCGAGTTGACTCGCTACCATCTGGCGTACACGACCGTGATCCAACTGCTCCGGCGCGTCGAGGCTCCGTCGCTCGAGTGGTGGCCCGCGTGGTACCTCGAAGGCCTCTCCGAGACGATCGGTCTCGACGTCGTCGCCGCCGAGGCCTCGGCGGCGAAGGCTGACGGAGCGAGGCGCGTCGCGCCCCCGTTGGTCGTCGCTGGGATCCTCGATCAGCTGCGCGAGTCGGCCTCGACGAGCCGCGTGCTCCCCGTTCCCCGCCTGCTCTTCGCCGAAGTGATCGACATCACCCTGTCTCGCCGCATTCAGGCGCACTGGGTCGGCCTGTTCCGCGTGTTCGAGTCCGAGCCCGAGAAACTCGTGAAACTCCACGACACGATCCGGCGGCTGCCCCCTCCGCCGCTGCCCGAGTCCGAAGGGCGCGACTATCGCTCCTTGTCGTACTCGCTCGCGTGCGCCGCGGCCGTCTACGAGGTCTTCGGGTCGGCCGACGTACTCGACGCCAAACTGCGCGCGTTCGCGGCTTCGGTCAAGCCGAGTTGGTTCGACGTCCTTCACTGGTCGCAGTTTTCAGGCGACGAACTCGTCTGTGCGGCGCCCGCCGACTCGACGGCGGTCGCCATCTCCGACACCTCCGCTCCCGGCATTCCATTCTCGATCGCTTGCGAGATGTACATCCACGACTTCGGTCCGAGGCAGGCCGAGATCTACTTCGGCTACGAGCGGCGCGACGACCCTCGCTTCGTCAAACTCACGTTCCAGCCCGAATTCGTGACGCTGCTCGTCTACTCCGACGGCGTTTGGCAGGACCGCATGAGGGTGAACGTCAAGATCGAACCGGCCGACGTCACGCTCGGGTCGTGGCTCGCCGTGAAGGTCAGCGTCGCGAACGGGATCCTTCGCGTCGACCTGCGCGACAAGAAACTCGCGGAGATTCCGGCGCCCGCCGGCATGGATCTCCTTCGTGGGCGCGTGGGCTTCGGTTCACTCAAGGGAATGTCGCGCTTTCGCAAGATCGTCGTGGCGCCGCTCCCCGAGCCGAAGCCGGCCGACGGCAGTACGAATCCGCCCAAGTAGCCGAAACCTCGATCGGGGTGCGGCTCGCCCTCGTCGACCCTACGGGCCGGTCGCGCCGGCGGGTGTCGCGCCCCCGTCGTCGGTTCGCTCCGGCGCATCGAAGTCGGGACCGGAATAATCGGCCGGAGCGACGAGCATTCCCGTCGGCCCCGTGGCCCCCGTTGCGCCGGTGGGTCCGGTCGGGCCCGTTGCACCGGTCGCGCCGGTGGGACCGGTGGGCCCGGTTGCCCCAGTCGGCCCCGTGGCACCGGTCGGTCCCGTGGCACCCGTCGGTCCCGTACCCCCGGACGACTTCGATCCGCCGCCGCCACCGCATCCCGGAAGCGCGAAGGCGATCGACGCGATCGCGGGCACCAGCGCCGCCGCCGCGAGGCGGCGTAGCATCTCCCGTCGGGTCGAGGGCACGACCGTCCCGCTCGGCGCCCGTTCGACGAGGTGTCGGTCCGCGAAGTCGGCGAGCGTCGCAACGACCGCGTCCACCGACGTTCCCGCGGGCACGCGGTCGGCGAGCGCCGACGCGAGATCTTCGATCGTTCGGCGACCGTTGCAGCGAGCGAGCAGATCGGCCGCGAACGGCGAGAGGTCGTGCGAGACGCCGCTCACGTCGTCGTGGAGAAACGTCTCCCCGCGCACGGGATCCGGGCGAAATCCACCGATTCGAGCAAGCGGTCGCCAGGTCATGTCGTCTCCGGAGCTGCGGGTCGCATGGGACTCTATCATCGGCGGCTCGCGCTCGATCGCGGCGAATGCCGCCTGCCGCTCCCGAATGCCGAGGCCCGCGATGACGTCGAGCGTCTGTCTCAACATGATCGTCCGGGACGAAGCGCCGGTGCTGCGTCGATGTCTGCGTTCGGTGAGGCCCTTCGTCGACGCCTGGGTCATCGTGGACACGGGTTCGACGGACACCACGCGCGAGATCGTCCGCGAGGAACTCTACGGGCTGCCGGGCGAACTCCACGAGCGATCGTGGGTCGACTTCGGGGTCAATCGCAGCGAGGCGATCCGGCTCGCGGGCCGTCGATCGGACTACCTCTACTTCATCGACGCCGACGAAGAGCTGACGCTGCCGCCCGGCTGGATCCGCCCGCCCTTGACCCTCGACTCGTACGGAATTCGCTACCTCCACGGTCCGATCACCTACCAACGACCCTCGCTCGTCGCGTCCCGGCTCCCGTGGCGGTTCGTGGGTCCGCTGCACGAGTATCTCGAGTGCGGTCAGACCCCGCAGTCGGCTCCGCTCGTCGGTCCCGAGGTCATCTACCGGGCCGAAGGTGCGAGGAGCCGCGACCCGCTGAAGTTCCGCCACGACGCCGAGGTGCTCGAGCGTGCGCTCGCCGACGATCCCGAGAACGCGCGGCACCGGTTCTATCTCGCGCAGAGCCTGCGTGATGCCGGCGACCCGCAGGCGGCCTGGCGCCAGTACCGACGCCGAGCGGAGATGGGGGGGTGGGCCGAAGAAGTCTACGTGTCGCTGTTGAGCGCCGCCCGGCAACTGGAAGCGCTGGCGGGCGCGCCCGCCGACGTCGCGCGCACGTTGCTCGAGGCCCACAACGCGCGCCCGCACCGGGCCGAGGCGCTCGTCGAACTCGCACGATTCCATCGGGAGAGGAAGGAGTGGCCCGCGGCCTACCTCTTCGCCCGGAGCGCGCTCGACGCCCATCCGGGCGACGACGTCCTCTTCGTCGAGACGGCGGCACACGGCTGGCGTGCGCTCGACGAATTCTCGATCGCCGCCTTCTGGACCGGACGCCACGACGAGAGTCGGGTCGCCTGCGAGCGACTGCTCGCGAGCCCCGCGCTGCCCGCCGACCAGCGTTCGCGCGTGATCGAGAATCTCGCCCACGCCGTTCGGGCTACGGGACCCGCGTCCGAGTCGTCCTCGACGTGACCGCCTTCGACGTCCTTCTCTACGACGACGTGGGCATGCGGTTCGACGACCGAATCGTCGCCACCGAGGCGCTGGGTGGCTCCGAGTTCGTGCTCTGGCAGTTGGCGCGCGAAATGGCGAAGCGCGGCCTTCGCGTGCTCGTCTGGCAGGGAGCGGGCCCGTCGGCCCCGGATCGCGTGGAAAGTGGTGCGACCTATCGCTTCGGCGCTTCGGCGAACCCGGTGCACGCGCGGAGCGTCATCCATCACCGCCACTCGTCGCGGGCCTACGAACGCGTCGTGACCTTCGACGCCCGCATCGCGCTCTGCTCCGACGTGTGGGGGCCACACTACGAGCGCGCGCTGCCGGCGCTGGCGCCGCGGCTCGACGCCGTCGTCTGCGTGTCGGACTGGCAGGCGAGCCGGTTTCCGGGTGCGGCCCGACCGCGAGTGATTCCGAATCCGCTGCCCATCGAGGCGTACGAGTTCTCTCCGGTCGCGCGCAACCCGCGCGTGTTCGTCTACGCGTCGGCCGCCGTGAAGGGGCTGTTGCCCACGCTCGCCACGTGGGCGGCGTGGCGAACCGAGCACGAGGCCGTGCGTGCCGCCACCCTGCGCGTCCTCAACCCGGGATACGACGACCCGGGGGTGGCCGCGAGCGCGGCCGGCGTCGAACTCGTCGGCGCCGTCCCGTTCCATCGGGTCCTGGGCGAACTGCGATCCGCCGCGGGGCTCTTCTACGTCAACGACTTCCCGGAAACGTTTTGTCTCGTCGCGGCACTGGCCGAGGCGTGCGGCGCGCGCACGCACGTGTGGACGCGCCGGGGCGGCGCCGTCGCCGAGGTGGTCGAGTCGTCGCTCGTGACGACCGACGGCCGGGTGTTCGAGGCCGCCTTCCTCCGCCACCTCTCCGCCCCGGCGGGAGCCGGGTGCGCGAGGCCCCGGGATTTTCGCGTCGACCATGTCGTCGATCGCTGGATGAAACTGCTCGACTCGCTCGCTTGACCCGCGTCACGCGGTTCTCACTTCGAGAGGACGATCCTCGCGCCGTTGGTCGGATCGACCGCGAGCACGGCGTTCGTGCCGTCGTCGGAGACGATCACGATGCCGTCGGAGCGCAGACGTGCCAGCCGAAGCCGCGCCCCGAGTCGGACGCCGGTCCCGTTCGCGTTGTCGGACAGGATCGCGCTCGTTTGCGTCGACGCGTCGATCGTGTGGACACCGTTGCCCGCGACGCCGACCAGGACTCCTGCGACGCCGGACTGCGCGAGCCCGTCCGCGCGACCGACGTCGGGTCCCGTGCCCACTTGGGCGGTCTTCAGCGCCGAGCGATCTCCGGTCAGCAAGTCCACCGCGAAGGTTCCGTAGTCGCCTCCCGTCGCGAAGCCTCCCACGAAGAGAACTCCGGGGCCGAAGGCTCGAACGACGCCACCCAACGTCGTGAACGCAGGTCCGCCCCCTGTCGCGGCGTCCGACACGGTCGATCGCTGTCCCGTGGTCAGGTCGACGGCGAGCACCGCCGTCGGATTCGACGTCGTGATCCAGGCCGTCGTCGCGTCGGCGTCGATGCCGGTGGCGTACTGGAACGTCGGACCGAAACCGATGGCCGGGTTGGAGAAGATCGTGCGGGTGCCCGAGACGAGGTCGATCGCCACGACGGCGCCGCCACCGGGTGTGGCGCCCGCGAGCAGGGCCCTCCCGTGCGCCGCGTCGACCGTCAATGCGACCGGATTGAATTGTCCGACGAAGAACCCCGTCCCGCCGCCGTCGAGCACCGTTCGATCGCCCGTCGAGAGGTCGACCCGCAGGATGCCCGTCGAATGGCGCCCGTCGACCAGCAGCACATGTCCGTCGTCTTCCAACGCGATCGAGCGAATCTCGGTCGCTTCGACCCCCGTGCCGCGAGAGGGGCGCCAGACGTCGGTGCGCTGCCCGCTCGCGAGATCGAACGCGCGGATCGCGGCCCCGGCGGTGTCGGCGATCAGCAGCCGATTCGACGCGAGGTCGAGCGCCAGGCTGATCATGTTCGTGATCGCCGGGCCGCCGCCCGGCGCCAGCGCCTGCACGAACTCGGTGCGATGTCCCGTCACCGGATCGACCGTGAGAACCCTCGCGGGGGTGTCTCGGCTGCCGACGAGGAGCCTCGCCCCGGTCGCGTCGAAGGCGATGTCCTGCGCATAGAGCGAGGGCCCGGTTCCGACGCCGCTCCCCGAGACTTGCGTGCGATTTCCCGTCGCGAGGTCGATCGCGACGACGTCGCTTCCCTGGACGGTGAACGCGCGATTCTGTGCGAGATCGAGCGTGATGGAGACGGCGCCGCCGGGTTGCAGCGTGGGGCCGTTGCCCAGGCCCGCGTTCGAGACGGGCGTTCGGACGCCGGTCCCGACGTCGACCCAATAGACCGAGCCGGCGCTGAAGTCGGCGACGAGGAGTCGGCCTCCCGCCTCGTCGTACTCCATGTCGCCGACGCCGGTGATCGGCGTGCCCGAGCCGACGTTGGGACCCGACACTTCGGTGCGATTTCCGCTCACGAGATCGATGGCGAGGACGCGCTCGATGCTGCCATCGCGCGTACCGACGTACGCAAGGCCCGCCGCCGAGTCGAGCACGAGGGGGTACGCGCTCTTGAGCGTGGTCCCGGTCCCCTGGGTGTCGCTCGCAATGACGGTGACGGCCTTCGTGATCTCATCGAACGCGTAGAGCCGCGGGTCATTGCCGCCGAGGACGTAGATCTTGGACGCACCGGCATCGTGGGCGACGGCGTACATCTCGCCCAAGATCGCCACCTCGCGCCGCACGTCGATCGCGGGCAGCGAGACGACGCCTCCGATACCGGTGGTCGCGGTCACGGCGATCGGGTTGCCGCCGACGGTCAACGGCACGGCGGCGGACCAGGTCGCGAATTGGTCCGAGGACGTCGCCGCGACGCCGGCCACATCCACGCCCGCGATGCCGTCCACCGAAGCCGCCGTCCCTCGGACGACGATCGTCGACGCTTCCGTCGATCCGCCGAACGGAGGGAACACGCGGGTGACGTCACCGGCGGGGGGCGGGAACCCACCACCTTGCGGACCGCCCGAGCCTCCCCCGCCTGACCCGCAGGCGGAGGGGAGCGCGAGCGCGACGACGAACAGGCCACGAGCAAGCCGACGGACCGGACACATGGTTGCACCTCGCCCTGCCACCCGACGGGGCGGCTACGAGGGGTGGATGCGCCTTCGACGGGAACCTTGCCCCTCGGCGTTGGGACCCGCACAGGACGACGGGGTGGCGCCCCTGCTCTACGGACGCCCAACTTGCGCAAAGTCTGTGCCTTCCTGCGTTGGCGGCCAGGGATGGGTGAGTAGCCTGGGCGCATGGAGATCGCCGACTCGGTTCTCAATCTCCCGACCGAACCGAGGATGCTCGACGTCGTGCGCGAGGGGCTCTCCGATGCCAAAGACGTCCGGATCGCGGTTGCGTTCACGCGATGCAGCGGCCTCGCGCTCGTGCGGGACGAACTTCGTGGCGTGATGTCACGCGGGGGAAGCGTGCGTGTGTTGACGTCGACGTATCAGAACGTCACCCAACCGGCGGCGCTCGACTCGCTGCTCGCCCTCGCTTCCAGTGGCGTCGAGACGAGACTTCAGGATGGTCCCGTTGGATTTCACGCGAAGTTCTGGTGGTTCTCGGGCGGGCGAAGCAGCCGGTGTTGGGCCGGCTCCTCCAATCTGACGAAGGGCGGGCTCGATACCAACGTCGAGTGGAACATCCGACGTTCGGATGACCCGTCGATGAGGTTGACTGCATCGCAATTCGACGCCCTCTGGAGTCGCTCCGACGTGCGAGACCTTGATGCCGAGGCGATTCGCGCGTACGGGGTGCGATGCGCGGAAGCCGGTGCGGATCGGCGCGCGACCCTCGTCGGCGATCACGGCCCGATCGTCAGGCCCAACGAGGTGCAGCTCGAGGCGCTGGCCGAACTCGCCGCACTGCGGGCTCGGGGTGGGCGCCGGGCCGCCATCATCGCGGCCACAGGGGTCGGCAAGACCTACCTTGCGGCGTTCGATGCGCGAGCGAGCGGAGCGAGGTCGGTTCTCTTCGTCTCTCATCGACTGGAGCATCTCCTGCAGGCGGAGCGGGCGTTTCGAGCGGTGTTCACGGACGGGCGCCGATTCGGGGTGGTCGGTGGCGGGCGGCGCGAGTCGGAGGCCGACGTCGTCTTCTCGACGGTGATCGGCGTCCTCCTTGATCCGAGCCTGGCGGCGCGCACGTTCGACTACCTCGTGATCGACGAGTTTCACCACGTCGAGGCGCCCAGTTACGAAGTCCTTCGCCCCATTCGGGAGCGGGCGTTTTTGCTCGGCATGACCGCCACGCCGGAGCGTCAAGACGGTCGCGACATCCTCGAGTGGACGGACCGAAGCGTGGCCCTCGAAGTCCGACTGCCCGAGGCGATCGATCGAGGGTGGCTCCTGCCATTCCACTATTTTGGTGTCGCCGACGAGACGATCGACTTTGCCGATTTCCCGTGGCGCAGACTCGACCAAATCGAAGATCGCCTCTCTGTCGAGGCTCGCGCGGAGTACGTGCTCACGTGTGCCATCGAGCGGGGGTTCGACGGCCCCAAGCGCGCGACGATCGGGTTCTGTGCGGGTCGCCGTCACGCTTCGTTCATGGCTGATGCATTTCGACGGCGTCGACAAGTGGCCGAAGTCGTGCTCGGCGATCAGGGTGTCGCCGAGCGCGAGTCGATCTATCGCCGTCTCGCGAACCCTTCGGACCCTCTCCAGTGGGTGTTCGTCGCCGACGTCCTCAACGAGGGGGTCGACATTCCGGCGATCAACTCCGTGCTGTTCTTGCGGCCGACGGAGTCATCGACGCTGTTCCTTCAGCAGTTGGGCCGAGGGCTCAGGCTCTTTCCGGGCACCGAGGTGTTGACCGTACTCGATTTCGTGGGTCATCATCGGTCGGCATGGCTGCCGATCCGATCGCTGGACGCTCCGGGTGGGAATGGGCGTCGAGTCGAGGTCACGCCCGGCGTCGTCATGCAGCCCCCGCTCGCGTGCGAGGTCGTGCTCGAGCGCAGGACGCGGGAGATTCTCGAGAAGATCAAGCGGTTCACGAGCCGACGGGAAGAGTGTGACCACGCCTACCTGCTCTTGCGGGAGGAACTCGGACGGACTCCGATGCCGACGGACCTGTCGCGTAGGGCGGACGTGCCGAAGCTCTCGGCGTTCCGGGCGGCGTACGGGAGTTGGATCGACTGTCAACGACATCACGGCGACGAACCGTTGTTCGCGGTCGGCCGGACCGCGACGGACGCGGCACTGGTCTTCTTGAACGCGATCGAATTGGATTGGCAGGCGCAGCGCGTCGCGCCGTACGCCCTCGTCTGGGGGCTGGCCCAGAACCCGCACGATCCGGTCGCCGGCTTCGAGGAGTTCTTCGTTCGTCATCCGTATTGGAGCATCGAAAGGGTGTCGCTCGATGACTCGAAGACGTGGGCGACGGTTCGTCGCAAACTCGAGCGGTCTCTTGACGGAGTTCGATTGGCCGACGCCGTGCTCGGGGCGCTCGGGGATCGGCTCCTCCCGGAGGTCGAGGGGCGCCTGCTGTACACGATCGATTCCGACTACCGCAGCCGACACGAGGGTGCGCGGCTCCATCCGTCCGATCTTCATGTCTTCGATCGCTACGATCGTCCGGACGTGATTCGACACTTCGGGACCCACTACGATCCGACGAAACACAACAAGGGCGTGATCTGGTTCGATGACGACTGCGCCATCATCGCCAAGTTGGATACGTCGACCGCGAAGACGAGGTACCAGTACGGGAATCGAATTCTCGACGATCGCCGGTTTTCGTGGACGAGTCAGAACCAAATGGCGCCCGACAACGCGACGGGTCGCAGAGTCGTCGAACATGCGAAGGATCAGCGGCGCCTTCACCTCTTCGTTCAATCGGGTTCGCACGAACGGGCCTTCTATCTGGGGCAAGCGACGGTCCTCGGCGTCGAAGGGTCGAAACCGATGACCGTCACGATGCAATTCGATCGGCCGATTCCGGACGACGTCCGGCGTGAGCTTGAGGGAGAAACGTCGCCCGTTTGACCTACGACGTCCGGGGCCGACCCTTCCGCTCGCGTCGAGTCGTCGAGCGTCGAGGCGTGGTCGGCGGGAAAAAGTGCAGTAGGCCGAGCAGTTCCTTCCGAGCCTGCACGTCGTCACACTCCACGGCTGCGCGATGCACCGCGTCCAGTCTTCCTCGTAGATTCATCGAAAGGCGGTTCTCGGCGGCACGATCAGGGGCGCTCTTCACCCGCTCCCGAAATCGTTGGATTCCGGCGACGACGTCGCCTACGAGCGCGCCGGCGGATTGATGCAAGTCGGCCTCGGGATGTGCGAGTTCCGACTCGCGTTGAGCCGCAAGCGGCGTGAGCGGCCTATGGAGAGCATGAAGCAGCGCCGCCACCATGTCGACGAGGCCGAGCACGTTGAGGGATCCGACTCCTCGCGCGGCACAAAACGTTCGGATCATCTCGCGGCCTTCGTGCTGGGCCCGCCGGATGTCGTCGTCGTCGTCGCCGGGCGTCGTTGCGCTCCTCGGCATGATCGCCGGTCGCTCGTTCGCGGGCGCGAGGGGGGACGGCTTCACGACCGTGGGCGCGAGCCGCAGCGGCGACGCACATCGAGCCCAGTTGACGACCATGGGTTGCGTATCGTCCACCGCCCAAAGGACGCCGCCGAATGCCGCCAAGAGGCGCGCTTCGCCGACGGACGTCCACCTGTCGCCGAACAGCGAGGTTTCGAACCACCGATGCCGTTTCACCGGTGAGTCCCTGTCGAAGCGGAACCATCCCGTGGTCCACGCAATGCCGCTCCAAAGCGACAGTCGGGCTTCGACGGTCCCGTATTCGACGCCCCCGATCGGGGTCGCCACCACGTCAAGCAACTCCTCGGTCGTCATCAGCCGCATTGCCATCGAATCGCCCTCTTCGCAAGGCCACCCCGTCGACGTCAGGGCGCCGGGCCCCGATCGACTTCGCCGTCACGCAGCACGGATGGGGGCTTCGTCGCTCTTGCGAGTACCTCGAGCATGCGGTCCGATGTGGCCGTACATCCTGGCGACGCGCGCCCGACTGTCACGGTTTATTCCATGATCCGAGGGGCACCGAAGTCGCACGCCCAACTCCGCTCACACCCGATCCGGATCCTGCCCGCGGAGCACGGAGTTTCCGTCGTAGGTCTCGCGGCGCGAGGCCATCGGGGGGCGCTCGAGGCGCTTCGCGTCGAGCCGACCGCCTTGTGCGAAGAAGCCGATCGGGTTGTCCCAGACGAGACGCGCTACGTCAGCGGAGGCGACCCCCGAGCGCAAGAGCGCCTGGACGAGGCGCGGGATCATCAACGGATCGCTGATGCCCCAGTCGGCCGCGCTGTTGACGACGATCCGCTCGACGCCGAACTCTTTCACGATCGGCACCATCCGGTGGACGTCCATCTTCGTCGACGGATAGAGCGAGAACCCCGACACGCAGCCGAGTTCACGCGTCAGCGCGATCGTCTCCTCGTTGCCGTGGTCGAGCAGCACGCGTGCGAAGGGGAAGCCCGCGTCGCGGATCAGCGCGATGCAGCGCTCGAAGCCCTTCTTCTTGTCCCGGTGCGGCGTGTGGATGAGGACCGGCAGCCCGTGCTCCTGCGCGAGCACCAGCTGGGCGAGGAAGTACTTCTCCTCCTTCTTCGTCTGGTCGTCGAGTCCGATCTCGCCGATGCCGAGCACGCCGTCTTTCTCGAGGTAGCGGGGCAGGACGTCCATCACGGCGTCGTTGACGCGGTCGTCGTTCGCCTCACGGGGGTTGAGCGCCATCACGCAGAAGTGGTGGACGCCGAACTGCTCGGCACGGAAGCGCTCCCAGCCGACCAGCGTGTCGAAGTAGTCGATGAACGTCGCGACGTTCGTGCGCGGCTGCCCGATCCAGAACGCCGGCTCGAGCACCGCACGAACGTCGGAGAGCGCCATGCGCTCGTAGTCGTCCGTGACGCGACTCACCATGTGAATGTGCGGTTCGAAGATGCGCATGCCGGGGAGTCTCCGCCTTTCAGGACGCGAGCGCGCGCTCGAGAGCGCGGCGCACGTCGGGCTTGTCTTCGCGGGCGATCCGCTCGCGTGCAAACGTCGCGAGGTCGGGACGACGAAGGAGGACGAGGGCCTGCGCCGCCGCGAGCCGGCGGCCGGCGTCGCCGTGTTCCAGATCACCGAGTACGCGGGCGACCGTGCCCGGGACGGGGGCCCCCGCGGCCAGCCGGCACGTGTCGCGCCAGACCGAGCGACCGGCCGCCTCGCGCTCGGTCGCAAGCCCCTGGAGCATGCGGGAGAGTTCGGGCCCGGGTCGGGCTGCGACCCCGATCATGCGATCGAGCGGCAGGTCGTTGAACGCGGCCTTGAGCACGAGCCGATCGAATCGATCGCGGGACAGGAGTCCGACGTCGACGGATCGAGCGAGGAGATTCGAGTCGAGGCAGGCGGCTTCCAGGTGCGCGACGATGTTCGAGCGCTGGACCTCGTCGAGCAGGCGCGAGGTCGATTCCGATAGCGGCCGTAGCGTCGCCGCGCGCAGCAGGATCGTGCGTTCCTCGAGGTCGCCGCGGAGAAAGAGGTCGACGATCGCCGAATCGGGCACGGGGTCGGCGGCTGCAAGGACCCGCAATCCGGCCGCGTCGCATCGGCGCCAGGCCGAGAGGTCGGCCTCGGCACCCGCATGCTCGACCCGACCCGAGAGCCCCTCCCTCCCGATCCGCCGGGCGAGCCCGGGCAGGATGACCGCGAGAGCGGCACGCAACTCGGTCGGCGGGCGGGCCAGTTGTCCGACAAGCCATGCCTGCCCGTCGCTCGACGGGCCGGTTTCCAGGGCTGACAGGGCGGGCGGGAGGCTCACGTCGTCATCCTCCCCCCGGACGGCAAGTCTTTCTCGAAAGTGTCTGACACTTCCGAGAAAAACTGGAAAAACTGGGGGGTAGGGATTCCCCCCCGGACGTCCGATCCTGTACGTATCCGGGTAGGAGCGGTCCCCATGCGGATTCGGATCGGGCTCGTCATCGCGGCGACTCTCACGACGGCGTGTACCTCCAGCCGAACAGGCCGGGGAGGCGACGTCGAAGGACCGAGCGCCGTCGTACAGGAATCGGTTCCGCTGGCCTCCGAACGGGCGACGGGCCCGAGGGACGTCGCCTCGCTCGGCCGGGAACTCGGCCTCGACGTCCAGGACGCCGGCACGTCCGTCCTGCTCCAGGGGCCGACGCTTCGCGCCCGCGTCTTTCCCGGTCGGGACCTCCTGCTGATCGACGGTCGATCGGTCGTGATGGGCGAGACCACCCGCCGCGACGGCGCGTCGGTCTCCGTCCCGGCCCCCGGCGTCGACGCGATCCGCCGTGCGCTGGCGGCGTCGCGTGTCGCGCCGCCGGTCCTTGCGCCGCTCGCTCCCATCGGCCCCGCCCCGGTCCGCTTCCCGGGCGCCACCGCGATCCCCTCGATCGCGAAGGGTTCGCCGACGACCGGAGATGCGGCCTGGACGCCCATCGCCGCGATGGAGACCCGCCCGTGGAAGTGGATCGTCGTCCATCACAGCGACGACATCTCCGGGTGCTGCTCCAAGTACGACGCCGCGCACCGCGCCAAGGGCTGGGACGAGTGCGGCTACCACTTCGTCATCGGCAACGGCTCGATGACCGGCGACGGTCAGATCGAGACGACCGG
>JANNRO010000179.1:0-6721 GCA_031401505.1 Planctomycetia bacterium | reverse complement strand
TTCGACGGCCGCGATTCGCGGGTGCCTTCCGTCATGCCGCGAGCAGAACGGCGCCGCGCTGCTTGGTAGCGACGGGTGATCGAACGGCCGGGAGACCTTCGTCTCCAAGGCCCTTCCGCCTCGGCGGGCGACGGCGCCCCGTGCGTGGCGGTGCGCAACTACGGTCATGCACCCTGAACAGCAGCCCGTCTGCGTCCGCTACACGAACTCGACCGCCACGTCGGTCCGCGCGACCACCTCGCCCACCACCGCGCGCGTCGCGACGCCGCGACGTTCGAGCGCCTTGATCAACGTCGACAGCCGCTCCGGCGCCACCGCGATCAACAGCCCGCCGCTGGTCTGCGGATCGGACGAGAGCAACCGCGCCTCCTCGGAGACGTCGGCCGCGTAGCGCACCCGCCCCGAGCCGTCGCCGTACGCCGCGTTGCGGCGCAGCCCACCGCAGGTGTTGCGCTTGGTCATGTGGGCTTCGACGCCCTCCATGCGGGGAATCGCCGAGCCGCGAAACCGCAACGTGACGCCCGCCCCGTCGGCCATCCCGCAGGCGTGCCCGGTCAATCCGAAGCCCGTGATGTCGGTCGCCGAGTGAACACCGACCTCGACCATCGCCTCGCTCGCGGCCTTGTTGAGCAGCGCCATCCACTCCATCACGCGCAGCGCCTCCTGCTCGGAGAGGTCCTCGCGCTTGATCGCGGTGCAGAGGTACCCCGAGCCCAGCGGCTTCGTCAGCACCAGCGCGTCACCGGGCCTCGACGCTGCATTGGTGACGATGCGATCGGGGTGGATCGTGCCCGTGACCGAGAGCCCGAACTTCAGTTCCTTGTCGGTGATCGTATGGCCACCGACCAATACCGCGCCCGCCTCGACCACCTTCTCGATCGCGCCGTTCAGGATGTCGCCCGGGACCCACGGAGGGACGTCGTCGGGCAGCGCGAGCACGTCGACGCACGAGTGAGGCGTCCCCCCCATCGCCCAGACGTCGGAGAGACTGTTCGCCGCGGCGACGCGCCCGAACCAGGTCGGGTCGTCCACCATCGGCGGGAAGAAATCGACCGTCTGGACGAGCGCGATGTCGTGCGTGAGGCGTACCACTCCCGCGTCGTCGGACGTTGCCGTTCCGACGAGCACGCGGGGATCGGGGGGGAGCCGGACCGGCGCCAGAAACGTCGACAGGGTGGCCTTGTCGACTTTGGCGGCTCAACCGCCCGCTTGGGCGTAGAGGGTCAGGCGGACTTTCCTGGGGTCGCTGGGCATCGCGAGAGACTACCGCGCCGGACGGCTCGCCCGTCGTCTCGGCTACCATCCCGCCCCATGCGCATCCGCGCCCTCTTGCAATCCGCCGGGCTCGCCATCGCGCTCGCGACCGGCGGGCTCCCGCTTCGCACCGCGTTCGCCGCCGACGTCACGCCCGCCCGTCTCGACCTCGGCGGAAAGATCAAGGCCGTGCGCGCGCGCGATCTCGACGGCGACGGGCGCGTCGATCTCGTCGTGCTGGTCGAGAGCCGGGAACCCGACAAACTGCCCGCGACCGAACTCGTGCTCCTTCGATCCCCGGTGGAGCCCGCCTCGGGCACCTACTTCGGCGCGAAAGACCAGGTGCGCATCGCGTGCTCGGGCGACGCCGCGGGCGCACGCGCGCGCGCCGGCGCCGTCGCGATCGGGCGATTCGGCGCGAAAGGCGAGGTTCGGCTTCGGTTCCTCGGCCCGACCGCCATCGAGGACGTGGGGTCGGACGGCGGTCCCGTCGCTGATTCGGGGAGCACGCCCTGCCTGCTCGAGCGCACGGCGGGCGAGGCGATGTCGGTCTGGGACGGTGTCGCCGACACGGACGGCGACGGGCGTGACGAGTGCTTCGTGCCGGGCATCGGCGGTGCGCTCGAGATCGCGGGCGTCACGATCCCGGCGACCGAGTCGGCGTCGCGCAGCGACGACCAGCTCTTCGTGCGCACGTCGCGCTCCCCGAAACTCACGCTCGCCGACCTCGACGGCGACGGCCGACCCGAGATCCTCTACGTCGACCGCGAGCATCTGGTCGTCGAACGCACAAAATCGTCGACGGCGCCCGCGAAGTCCGAACGCGTCTCGCTCGCGAAGATCCTGAAGGCCGACCCCTCGCGCCCGCCCGAGGAGTTGCACGCGCCCCGGATCTCGATCCTCGACGTGGACGGCGACAAACGGGCCGATCTCCTCGTCGCGTTGACCCACGGGCGAGCCGACAAGCTCGGCGGACTTCGAACCTCGTTCTACTTCTTTCCCGGGCCGTTCTACGCGCCTGACTCGCTGGCGTTGGTCGATTCGGCGTCGCGCATCGACACCGAGAGCGTGGCGCTCCACCCGCGATTCGTCGATCTCGACGGCGACGGAGACCTCGACTACGTCGTCGACTCGATCCGGGGAAACATGCTCGACCTGATCAAGCGCGTGACCGGCGCCGAACCAACGATCTGGTACACGGCATTCCGCTACGACGCGGCCGCCCGGCGCTTCGAGAAGGAGCCGTACTGCGACGTCGAGCGCCCCTACTCGGGACCCGAGGCGCGAGGCAACACGTTCGGCCGGTCGGGCTACTGCGAGGGCGACTTCGACGGCGACGGCATGCGCGACCTGCTCGACCTCGGCAACCTGACCAAGCTCGCGATCCTGCGCGGCACGAAGGGCGACGACTCGTTCAAGACGCCGCTCGTCGCGGGGCTTTCGGCACCGTCGAACTCGACGTTTGCTGCCGAGGCCATCACGGCCGACTTGAACGGCGACGGCCGCTCCGACGCCGTCGTTTCCAGCGATCGAACGCTGTATCTCGTCGTGTCCAAGGTGGCGAAGTGATCCCTCGCGCCCCCCTTGCACTTCGCGTCGCGGCACTCCTCGCAACCGTCGGACTCACGATGGGGCCGACATTCGCCGACGAGGGACCCAAGGCCGAGATTCTCCCGCTCGAAGCCCCGGGGACCGTCTGGGGATTGCGCCTCACGAAGAATGACGAGGGAGCGCGCGATCTCTGGATCGTCTCGGGTCGCGACGTCTCCCAATGGCGCGGTGTCAAAGGCAAGCCCTTTCCGACGAGGCCGACCGCGGTCTTCCGCGTCCCCGAAGGCGCGACCTACGTGGCTCCGGGACGAGCCGTCGGCGTCGGAGCGGAACGCTCGTCCACCCTGCTGGCACTCGGACGAACGCAGCCGTTGCGCCTCGTCGCCGGGGCCGACGCGGCGAGCACCCGCGTCGCGGTCGAAGAGGGCCTCGAGGTCGATCTGCCCTGGAGCGACCCGGCGCGCGCGGTGCTCGGCGACTTCGTGGAGGGCAAGAGTCTGTTCCTGCCGACGAGCGGCGGCTTGCGCTTCGTACCGGACTGGACTCGTGCCGCCAGCGAGTCGGTGCTCCTGCCGCTTCGACCGACCCTCGCCGTGACGTCGGCAGGGCCGTTCGTCGAAGACGGCGCGACGGTCAAGGCGTCATGGCCGCGTCCGAGCGTCGTCGCATCGTGGCCGCCGGCGGGCGGCGCGTCGGCGGTGTTCTGGATCGGCGGCGACGGCATCCATGCGTTCGCGAAGGGCAAGGATGGCGGATACGAGGATCGTGTCTGGTCGACCGCGTTCGTGCCGAAGGACGGCGATCGTCGCGACTCGCTGGTCGACTTCGACGCCGACGGCACGCCCGACTGGGCCCATATCGCCACGACGAACGATTCCGGCGTGTACTCCTTCTTCCGCACGCCGCCGGACAAACCGACCGACCGGCTCTCGTCGCGCGGTTCGATTCGGCTGACGGGGTTCCAACTGCCCGCCGAGTTTCCCGACCTCGATGGCGACGGCCGACCCGACCTCGTCGTGACGACGATCGACATCGACGGGAAGAACGTCATGCGAGCCGTCATCCAGCACCGCGTGACCGCCAAGACGCACGCATTCGTCAATCGCAGCGCGAAGGGTGCCGAGTTCTTCGTGCCGGCGTTCGATGCAATCCAGGAATCGGAAATCGGCGTGCGCATCCTCTTCACGTTCTCGGGCTCGATCGAGGTGAAGCGCAGCTTCACGATCCTGACGACGGCCGACCTCGACGGCGACGGACGCCTGGATCTGGTGATCCGCACCGGCCCCGAGACGCTGTCGGTCTATCGCGGGTCCAAGGCGGGCGTCTGGGCCTCGACCCCGACGTCGATCACGATCCCCGCCACCGGTAAGAGCCCCGACGTCGAGGGCTACGCGGGCGACCTCGACGGCGACGGGAAGGACGACATCGTCCTCCTGTATCGGGCGCCCCCCGGCGGCGTCGATCGCACCGTGGTGGTCATGTCGCGTTGAGCGAGAGCGTTTCGCGGATTCGGGGACGACGGCCGCCCTCCGGGCGTCCGAAGCGGAGTATCTTGCGAGCGTGACGATGACCCCCTCCCCACGCCCCTCCCTACACGCCACCCGGATCGGACGATCGATCCGCCCGCGCGTGCGCGAGCGCGGCTTCGCGATGCTCCTCGTGCTGATGATGACGACGATCACGATCATCGTCGTCTCGGAGCTGGCCTATCAGAGCAGCCTCGAGTTCCTCTCGGCCTCCAACGTGAGCGACCAGGGCCTCATCGAGTACTCGATCGACGGCCAGTTCGAGTTGGCACTCGCCCATCTGCTCTACGACAAGAAGCAGAACGAGACCGAGTCCGAGAGCGACGACTGGAACTCCACCTCGATTCGCAATCGCACCGACGGCGACGTCGCGATGAAACAGCGGATCTTCGACGAGGGAGGGAAGTTCAACGTCATCCGCCTGATCAGCGGCAACGAGGCGGCGCAGAGCCGGGCGAAAGAGGTCTTCGTCCGCATCATCGACGGATTCCGCAAGGACATCGCCGCCGACAAGACCAAAGGCGGCGACATCGACGTGTCCGACGCCGAAGACATCGCCGACCGCGTGATCAGGCACCTGAAGCGCGAGGGCGCCACGGGCCAGGTTCCCAAGCCGAAGACGAATCCCGCCAACGTCCCGCTGCTGATCGACGAACTCCTCTTCTGCGACACCGCCAAGAGTTCGCAGATCATGGAGGCGCTGCTCGTCGACAAGATCGTCGACGAAGACCGGGTCGCGCCGGGCCTGTGGCGCTTCATCACGTGCTACGGCTCGGGCAAGATGAACGTGAACACGGCGCCGCTCGTCGTGCTCCAGGCGCTGTTCTCCCAGGCGGGCGACGTCAGCTATGCGCAGGGAATCCTCGATCGCCGTCGTTCGGCCGCAACCGACACGGGAGCGAGCGGCACGTCGGGCACGACCGGCATGTCGGCGACCTCGAGTTCCTCGACGTCGTCGGAGACGGGCGGCAATCCCTTCAAGGACGTCGGCGAGCTGACCGACGGGAGCGTACAGGGCCTGACCCAGGACATCCTGCTGCGCAACGGAATCGACGCCGCAGCCGAACTCGACGTGAAGAGCGATCACTTCTCGATTCGCATCCAGGGCGCGACCGATCGCACGCAACGCGAAGAGCTCTACGTCGTCGAGCGGGCGAAGAAGGCCGACGGGACGTGGGGCTTTCGCTTCCTGCTTCATCAGGAGCGAACCGACCCCCTCCTCGACGTGAAGGACGAGGAGACGTCAGACACGTAGCCCGGCGGCGGCGGCCGAGAGCACGAGGCCCGCGACGTCGAGAGCCCCGGGACCCGGCTCGAGTTCGATGTCGAGCGCGACGATCGTCTCGGGGAGCCCCGGAACGCGGCGCAGTTTCACGAGGTCTTTTCGGGTCACGACGACGAGCGCGGCGCCGGCCGCCTTCGCCGTGTGCAGCATCTCCCCCACGTCGGTCGGCTGGAACGCGTAGTGGTCCCTCTCGAAGCGCGTCGCGACGACGTGGGCGCCGAGATCCTCAAGGCCGGCCACGAACGCGCGGGGGTTCCCGATGCCCGCCCAGGCGACGACGGCGGCATCGTTGAGAGCCGAGAGTCGGATCTCGGTCCCGTCCGCGACTCGGACGAGCGCCCTCGCGCGCGTTCGGACGGACGCGCGCCGCGCGCGAGGGGCGAGCCGCGCGATCCGTGCGTCGAGACGTTCGAGTTCGGCCTGCGTCACGCGCTCGGCTCGCGTCACGACGACGGCGTGGGCACGGGCGAGCCCTTCGATCGGCTCGCGAAGCAGCCCGCGAGGAAGGAGTCGGTCGTAGCCGAAGGGATTGGTCGCGTCGAGCAGGACGACGTCGACGTCGCGGTGGAGCCTTCGATGTTGGAAGCCGTCGTCGAGCAGCAGCAGGTCGACCTCGGGGTGGCTCGCGACCAGCGAGCGACCGCCGCGCACCCGATCGGGATCCTCGACGAGCGGGACGCCGTCGCCGAGCAGGTCGCGCAGCACGCACCCCTCGTCGGACAACGGGGTGTCGTTGGCTGACGGGCCCCCGTAGCCGCGCGAGAGTACGGCCGGATGACGGCCCCGTTCGAGGGCGATGCGTGCGAGCCACGCGACGAAGGGCGTCTTCCCGGTTCCGCCCGCGGTCAGGTTTCCGATGCACGCGACCGGCAACGGCAGATGCGCCGGTTCGCACCGGCCGTCGTACGTGGCGATGCGGCGCCGCGCGACGAACCCGTAAGGAACCGACAGCAACCCGAGACCCGCACGTGCGACGGCGCCCAGCACTCCGCCTCGGCCCGATTGAATCGTCGCGAGGTCCATTGGGGCCCGATGCTACCGGGGCTTCTCGCTGAAATGGCGACGGCCGCGACGCCGGAGCCTTCAAGGCTCCCGCATCGCGGCC
>JANNRO010000178.1:0-8647 GCA_031401505.1 Planctomycetia bacterium | reverse complement strand
GCGTGGGGCGGCTCGAGCGCGAGAAGCGGCTCTTGAGGTCGGTCGGCGTCCGATGCCGATTCGATCAGGCATCCGTGCGCGAAGCCGTCCACGAGGAGCTGCCGGAATTGCTCGCGCGCGAGTACCACGCGGCGCTCGCGCAGGCCATCGAGGCCCGCGAGCGCGCCGCGGGGCACACACCGGAGACGACCACCGGGGACGCGGCCGCCCGCGCGTGCCGCCATTTCCTCGCGGGCGCGCAGACGGCACGCGCGCTGCCCTATCTCGACCGTGCGCTCGACCACGAGGACGAGTCGGCCAACATCGAGGGCGAGGTCGAACTGGCGCTTCGGGCCGTGCACACGGAGGGGCTCGTCGCGGGCGTCCGACGGGCGCAGTTGCTGCTGCGCGCGGCACGCGGACTGGCGCACCTTTCCCGACGCGAGGAACAGCGCGCGTGCGCCGACGAGGCGCGGGCCCTCGGGCTCGAAGCGCACGACGACGGGATCGTCGCAAGGGCCGACTACGAGATGGGCTGGTTCGAGATGCACGTCGGCCACCTCGACGCCGCGGCGAAGCACTTCGAGGCGGCGATCGAGGGCTCGCGTCGCACCGGCAACCTGCGGGCCGAGGGTGGGGCGCACGGCGGTCTCGGCACGCTGCTGCGCCAGCGACGGCGCTTCGACGAGGCGTTGGCGCACCATCGTCGGCAGGCCGAGATCGCCGAGCAGCTTCACGACTCGGCGGCGCTCGGCTCGGCGCGAACCCAACTCGGCAATCTTTATTGGGCGATGAACCGCATCGGCGACGCGCGGCACGAGCACGAAGCGGCGCTCGCGACGGCGATCGAGCGCAAGGACGTCCACTCAGAATCCATCGCGGTCGGAAACCTGGGGCTGTGCGAGATCGAGATGGGCCTCTACGAGGACGCCGAGCGGCACGTGGAGCGGCAACTCGAACTCGCGCGCGGACTCGGCTACCGCCGCGGCGAGGCGGTGGCGCTCGGAAACCTCTCCGAGGCGGCTCGGGCGCGTGGATTCCTCGCGAAGGCCCTCGATCTCCAGGAGCGGCACCTGGCGATCGTCGAAGACATCGGCTACGCACGGGGCCGTGTCGTGGGCCAGAACGGGCTCGGGACGACGTTGATCCGGCTGGGCGCGCTCGACGAAGCGGAGTCGGCGCTGCGTGCGGCGATCACGGCCGCGCGAGCGGCGGGCATCGAGGGATTGGTCGAGGACATCGACATCGAGCTGGCCGAGATCGCGTTGCTGCGCGGACGGTTCGGCGCGGCGTTGACCCATCTCGAGGGTCCCCTCGTCGCCACGACGGGCTGGGTCCACGTGCGTGCGCTGACGTTGCTCGGGCGCGTCCGCGTCGCGAAGGGGGATCTCACGGCGGCGGGCCACGCCTTCGCCGAGGCGATCGAGGCAGCGAACGACGGCGGCATCGTGCGCGAGGGCGTGGCGGCGGCGGTCCACGCGGCGACGGTCCGCGTCGGATCGATCACCGGCTTGAAGGCCGCGCTCGAGCGCGAGGGGACGCGGGTCCCGCCGTGGATTCGCATCGAGGCGCTGGTCGCGATCGGGGAAGCGACGGCCGATCCGGCTCCGTTGCTGGAAGCCCGGCGACTGGTCGAGACGCTGCTCGCCAACTCCCCGACGAAGCGCCGCGAGTCGATGAAGAAGACGTTCCCTCTGTTCGCGCGGCTGCTGGCCGCCACGCGGTAGACTGTCGCGGGTGTCGATCCTCTGCCCCACGCCGCCGCATCTCCTCGTCGATCGACGGAACCGGCCGTATTTCCTCTGGGACGTCGATGTCACGATCGACGGACTTCGTGAACGTCTGAGTTGCGGCGCGCGGGAGGTGCGTGGGTATTGGGCGGCCAAATTGATGCGTCAGGCGAAGCCAGACGACGTCTTTGCGTTCATTTCACTCGGCGAGATCGAGTCGCTCTGGCCCGAACTCGAACGTCACCTCGGGAAGTCGCGATCGTTTTGGACGTGGATCCTGGGAATGTGGGGCGTGCGTGTCGCTGGGTAACGTCGGCCTTGACACGCTGCAACGGCGCATTCTCGAAGCGCTCGCCGACTTCGAGCCGCGCTGGACTCTCGTCGGAGGCGGAGCGCTGGCCGGGTTCCATCTCCACCATCGCACGACGCGCGACCTCGATCTTTTCTGGCGTGGACTCGACGCACTCGGTCGGATCGGGTCCGAGTGCGCGCAGCGGCTGCGGGGCCGCGGCTTCGAGGTGGCCACGCTTCAGAACGGTCTCACGTTCTCACGCCTCAAGGTCGGAGACGGCCTGACGGCGACGGTCCTGGATCTGGTCGCCGACCCGTCCGCCGCGATCGAATTGCCCGAACCATTCACGATCGGCACGGTGACGATCAACGTATCGTCCATTCATGACTTGCTCGTCGACAAGTTGTGCGCGCTTCTCTCTCGAGCGGAGATTCGCGACTTGGTGGACGTTCGCGCGCTCATGGCCGCGGGAGCCGATCTGGACCGAGCGCTCGCCGACGCCCCCCTCCGTGACGCCGGATTCTCGCCGCTCACGCTGACCTGGGGCCTGCAGGGACTCTCGATCGAGTCGCTTGCGAGGTCGGAAGGCCTGCCGAACGACGAGATCGCATCGCTCGCGAGCTTTCGCACTGATTTGGTCGCACGACTCGCGCGCAAGTCGCGCCCGGGGACGTAGTGTCGAGGCGTGCCGACGTCGTTGGGCCGCCGCCTACGACTTGAGCGACGTCGAACCCTCGCGCGTGCGGGCCCACGCGAGCGCGTCGTCGATCGCGTCGTCAAGCGTCTTCGTCGGCGCGAAACCGGTCAGCGCCCGGAGACGCGACACGTCGGGACGGCGGTGGAACGGATCGACCAAACCCTCGCCGTAGATCTGTTCGAACGGCACGAAACGCACGGAACCCGCCGCCCCCGAACGCTCGATCACGCGGCGTGCGAGTTCGAGGATCGTGATTTCGTCCACGCCACCGACATTGACGACCAACCCCTCCGACGCGCCCGCGCGCGCGAGCCGCAGGAACGCGTCCACGGCGTCGTCGACGTGGAGGAACGTGCGCGACTGCCGACCGTCGCCGTGGACCGGAAGAGGTTCCCCGGCCATCGCGGCGCCGGCGAATCGCGGCAGCACCATGCCGTAGCGATCGGACTGTCTCGGGCCCACGACGTTGAACGGACGCACGATCGTGACCGGAAGGAGCGCCGAGCGGTGGAGCGCCAGCGCGAGGCTCTCGCCCGCCATCTTCGATACCGCATAGACGTCGCGACGAGCGGCCGGTTCGACGATGCACGGCGCGTCTTCCGAGAGCACGCCCGTCGCGCGCGGCCCGTAGACCTCGCTCGTGGACGCGACGACGACACGCACGCCGTGGCACGCGCACGCCTCGAGCACCGACGCCGTCCCTTCGACGTTTCTCGACCACGTCCCCGCGGGGTCTTCGGCCACGACGCGCACACCGACCGCGCCCGCCAAATGGAAGCACACGTCGATCCCGCCGACGAGTTCGTCGACCCGTACGCGATCGCGCACGTCGGCACGCTCGAACGCAAACGATGGGGACCGCCTCGCCGCGGTCAGGTTGTCGAGCGATCCGCTCGACAGGTCGTCGAGGGCCGTGACGTGGAACCCCTCGCCGAGCAGCCGCTCGACGAGACGGTGACCGAGGAAACCCGCTCCGCCGGTGACGAGGGCGCGCATTGCGAGAAGAGTACCCGCCGAGGGGGAACGCTCGTCGAGGAACGACGAGCGCCCCTTGGACGACGGCGGTCAGGACGCACGTCCCGCGACCCTCGGACGCGGGTCCCGTCGCCGATTCGAGGGGCGATCAGTGGTCCTTCGGCGGCGGCGGTAGTTCGACGATGACCCGCCGTCGATACTCGTCGAATGCCTTTTCCCAAGAGGCGCCGGTGGCGAGCGCGACGGAGACCTCGCGAAGGCGCGCCGTCACGACAGGGAACGGCTCCCACGTCATCAGCGCGAGGATGACTCTCCGCAGATCCTGCGTCGAGGCCGTCGCGGCTCTCTCCACGAGAAACGCGCGGATGAGCTTTCGGTGCTGCGACGGCTTCCTGGCTCCCTCGAGTTCGTCGACGAGTCGTCGAAACGTGTCGTCGCCCGCCAGATCGAGGCCGTCGAATGCGAAGCTCCGTGACACTCTCGGGGTTCGCGAAGGCGGCGTCGGCGGCGGAAGAGAAACAAGCCCGCCCTCCGAGGCGCCCGTACCGCACCAGTTCATCTTCGCGATCAAGTCGTCGAGTTCCCTCTTGTGATCGATCCAAAACGTGTCCGCCGTGCTGGCCTCGCCGAGGACCTCGACATCGTCGGGGTCGATGGCATCGGGAACCGGACGTGCGAACGGCGTCGGGTCGGGGGCCGGTTCCACCGGGACGACGACGACCACCGGATTCGCGGGCGGGACCGGCGTCCGAACCGGCGGGGCCTCGCCCCCGTCGCTCCGGGGCCGAACAACCCAGACGACCGCGCCGCCGAGCGCGAAGCTGATCAGGGCGAGGAGGACACGATTCACCACGTCGGCATTATGCCCGGCTCCTCTCGCGGCGATCGGGATCGACGCGCCGGACGTGCTTGACCACAGGTAGCGAAATGCTACCTTGTGCCTATGAGCCAGCCCGTCAAGCTCTCCGATGCCCTGGTGCTCGACGCCCGACTCGCGGGCGAGATCCTCGAACGCTCGATCGCCGGCCAGGTCGAGTACTGGGCCCGGCTGGGTCGCTCCGTCGACGCCCTTCTGGAGGGCACACAGGCGATGGCCCTGTGCCGCAGCGGCTCCGCCACGCCGCTCTCCGTCTGCCTCGAGTCGGTGGACACCCCCGCGGGGCGGAGCCGGGTGACGAGCACCTTGAACGCGCTCCCCTTTCCGCACTACGAAGCGGTCCCCGACTCCCGAGGGTTGCTGGTCCGTATCGAAGCCGACGGACGACGTTCCACGGGGCGCTTCGTCAACCGCCGTTTTGAGGTCGCCAAGCGCAAGCCGCCCCGCCGATGACCTCGCCGCTCGATGCGCGTCCGCTCATCGTCGCGCTGGCGGGTTCGAACGGCGCCGGAAAGTCCACGTTTCATCGGGCGCACCTCGCTTCCGCCGGCTTGCGCTTCGTCAATGCCGACGTCCTGGCCATGGAACTCGGGGCCGACCCGTACGCGGCCGCGCGCATGGCCGAATCGCTGCGTCGGCAACTCGTCGCTCAGCGCGAGAGTTTCATTTTCGAGACGGTCTTCTCCGACCCCGCGGGCGAGAAACTCGAGTTCCTGAAGGATGCCGTCGGAGTCGGGTACACGGTCGTTCTTTGCTTCATCGCGATTTCGAGCCCCGACGTGTCCGAGGAACGTGTGGCCATGCGCGTCTCGCAGGGCGGTCACGACGTGCCGACGGCGAAGTTGATCGAACGCTTTCCGCGCACGGTGACCAACCTCCGCGCCGCGATCCGGGAGCTCCCGCACGTCTGGATCTTCGACAATGACGACATGGCCACCCCGTTCCGTCGGGTCGTCGTCTTCGAGAACGGCCGACGCGTGGTCGGAGGGAGCGCACCGTGGCCCGACTGGCTCGACCCTTTGATCTCGTAGCGGTACCGATCTTGAATGGGTACGAAACCTCCGGCCATCGCGATCAGAGCGGTCCGGCGATCGCCAACTCGTTGCCGTCGGGATCCTGGAACTTCGCGAACACGCGGCCAGGCCTCGCCGTCTCGATCCCCGAGATGAAGCGGACGCCCATCGCTTCGAGCGCACGCTTCGTCTCCCTGACCCCCGCGACCTCGAACGAGATCTGCACCCGGGGCCCGTCGTCGGACGGAAGGCGCGTCCGCGGTTCGTCGCAGCCGTGGAGGCAGAGCTTGGGCTGGCCCGCCGACGCCTCGAACTGCACCCAGTCAGGGGTGGCCACCATGGACTTGAAGCCGAGCACGCCCTCGTAGAACCGCTTCGCCCGCTCCATGTCGGTCACGAAGACGATGAGGTTGCCGACGGGGCCGAGCATGCCGATCTCCGGAGCAACCTACGCCTTGGGCAGCGGCGGCGGGCGCCGGTTCGGCCGAGGACCCGGATCAGGGATCGCGGGCTTCGTTTTCTCGACCAGGGCCAACGCCTCCGCGATGCCGCGCTCCAGCTGCGGATCGAGTCCCTTCGCATGATCCTGCGGCCGGATCTCGACCTCGATGTCGGGATCGGTGCCGTAGCCTTCCACGCCGAAGCCACCCTTGGCGAACCAGTACGCGAACTCGGGCTGGGTCGTGACGGTGCCATCGACCAGCGCGTGGCGCGGCCAGATGCCTACGACCCCGCCCCACGTGCGCTTGCCGATCAACGTGCCCAGCCCGTATTGCTTGAAGTTGTGGGAGAAGATGTCGCCGTCGGAACCCGCATACTCGTTGGTGAGCGCGACCATCGGTCCCATGGGCGACGCGTCGGGATAGGGCATCGCGCCCATGTGGCGCGAGAAATCGTAGGCCACGCGGCGACGCGAGAGCTTCTCGAGCAGCAGTTGCGAGACGTGCCCCCCACCGTTCCAGCGCACGTCGATGACGAGCCCCGGGCGATCGACCTCGACCTTGTAGTAGCGATGGAACTCCGAATAGCCGAGCGGGCCCATGTTGGGCACGTGGACGTAGCCGAGCTTCCCGCCCGAGGCCTCGTGCACGCGGGCGCGATTGCGCTCGACCCAGTCGCGGTAGCGCAGCGGCTGCTCGTCGCGCATCGTGCGAACGGCGACCGTGCGGGAGGTGCCCGTCGATCGAACGACCAGCGACACGTCCTTGCCCGCGACGTTGACCAGTCGGGCGGCGGGGCCCGCGTCCGACGACAGGGGTTCGCCGTCCACCGAGAGGATCTCGTCGCCGACCGAGAGCGAGAGCCCGGGGGCCGAGAGCGGCGACGAACGCGCCGCGTCCCACGAGTCACCGGACGGGATGCGCGAGATCTTCCACGAGCCGCTCGTGCGGTCGAAGGCGACGTCGGCGCCGAGGAAGCCCTGGTACCACGTCGGCTCCGGACGGTAGTCGCCGCCCATCTCGTAGCAATGCGACGTTCCGAGCTCTCCCTGTACCTCCCACATGAGGTCGGAGAACTCGAGGCGTGACGCGGCGCGCTCGACGAGGGGCAGATAGCGATCGTGGACCCCGGCCCAGTCGAGCCCCGAGAGGTCGGCGGTCCAGAACTGATCGCGCTGGAGCCTCCACGCCTCGCGGAACATCTGTCGCCACTCCGCGCCCGGATTGACCGCGACACGGAAGCGCTCGAGATCGATCCAGCCGGTCTCCCGACCCGCGTCGTCCTTCGACGAGAGGTCGCGCGCCGCCGCGTTGGGTGCAAGCGCGCGCAGTCGATTGCCCGAGCGGACCAGCAATGCCTTTCCCGTCATCGCCATGTCGAACCACGTGACGCCGGTCGAGACCGAGCTCACCTTGTCTTCGGCGAAGTCATAGGCCTCCAGATGCCCGTTGGCGGGCGGCGGCGCCATGCTCCCTCGGGCCTCCTGCTCGAGGCTGCCTTCCGGCGGGATCGACAGGAACAACGCGCGTCCCTTGACGCCCAGGATGCGCAGATACTTGCCCTCGGGCACGGGGAACGCGACGACGCGGCGATCGATGCCTTCGAAATCGATCGAAAAGGATGGCAGAGTCGGGCCGGCGTCGGACGCGGGTCCCTTCGCCCCATCGACCGGGGACGTGGCGACCGGGGACGTGGCGACCGGGGACGTGGAGGTCGTCGAAGCGGCGGCGCCGGCGGCCGGGGTCGCGCCCGCCCCCGGTCCCTCGGGCGCGCGGGGCGCGCGCGTCGTCGACGAGAAGGGTGATACGAGATCGCGGCGCAGCGGGATCAAGTACGGGCGGGTTCCCTTCGGGAAGCCCAGATCGAAGTACTGTCCGTCGTAGACCGGGTCGAAGACGCGGCTCGAGATGAAGTAGAGGTACTTCCCCTCGGGATCGAACGCGGGTTCTGCATCACGGAAATCGGGGCGGGTGACCCGGTGCACTTCGCCGGAGCGCACGTCCGCCACGTGGATCGACGAGGCCGAGCGCGCGTCGAGGAAGCCGTACGCGAGGTAGCGACCGTCAGGAGAGAACGCGAGCCCCTGAATGCGATCGTACTCGCTCTTCTCCAACACCTTCGTCGTGCCCGCGACGAGGTCGACGACGATCGCCTCCTGACGCTGGTTCGAAATCGCGACGAGATCGCCGCCCGCGGGCGCGACGACGAGGTCGCGCGCGCGGCCGACGTCGCCGGCGACACGGCGCGGGGGTGCCGAACCGTCGACCGTGAACACGACGAGCGCCTCTTCGCCGCCCTCGTCGGTGACGGCGACGACGCGGCGACCGTCGGGCAACCAGTGCGGCAGCCGATGGCGGACGCCGCTCCCGCCGCCGAGCCGGGCCGTGGGTCCGTCGAAGTGCGCTCCCGTGAACGCGCCGCCGCGCGCGGCGAGCGCGATCGAATGGCCGGCGGGATGCATGTCCGCCGTCTCCAAATGCCGCGATGCAGAGACGAACTTTCGGTTGCGCTGGGGGCGGGGGCTCTGCCAGCGAACGTCGACCTTCTTCGTCACGCCGGTCGCGGGATCGAAGACGTAGAGGTCGGCGCCCGCGTGATAGGCGATGCGGCGCCCGTCGGACGCGGGGAAGCGGACGTAGAAGT
>JANNRO010000177.1:0-2235 GCA_031401505.1 Planctomycetia bacterium | reverse complement strand
CCCCGCGCACCCGCGACACGGTCCGCGAGAGTCCCTCCGCGTGCGTCGGCGGCGACGTGCGCACGAGCCAATCCAGGTGCTCACGCAGCGCCGCGAGCGCCTTCGGGCTCGGCGGGAACCACGCGTCGAGCACGTCGGCGTTGACCACCCGCTCGCGCCGGGACAAATCGTCGAACGCATCGCCGATCGCCTCGAAGAACGCGCCCCCGTGGACGCAGGCGTCCGGGGACGGGCCCCGGGCGTCGGACGCGGGTCCCGTCGGCCGATCGATGGCGCCTTCGGCACTCACCGGCCGAGGTACTCGTACCCGCCGCGCTCGTAGATACGCACCGTCCTGTTGATCGGAATCTCCTTCAACGTCTGGATCGTGCCCTTCGCGTCGGGCCAACGCACCTCGATCGAGTCGATCGACGGACGGGACCCGAGTCCGATGGTCGCCGTCCACTCGTCGACCTGTCCCCCGCAGCCTCGGCTCCCGAAGACCTCCCGCGTCGCGACGAGATCGCCCGAGCGCACGACGATCCGCGCGCCGATCGCCGAGCGGTTGGCGCCGCCCTTGCCCTTACCCTCGAGTTCGATGCGCACGAACCCCGCGTGCGGACCGCGCGGCATCGAGAAGACCGCGGGTCGCAGGACCCGCGCCTTCGCCTGCTCAGCGGTGGCGCGCATGTTCGAGTTGCCCAGAATCAGCTCGGGGCGGCCGTCGTGATCGAAGTCGGCGACGGTCGGCTGCGAGCAGTTGGTCCAGTCGATGCCGCGATCCGTCGTCGTCTCGCGGAACGAATGGTCCGCGCCCTGTTCGAAGAGCCGCAACCGCTGGTCGTCGGGGTAGTCGCCGGACGCGATGAACAGGTCCTCGTAGCCGTCGCCGTCGGCGTCGATCCACCCGGCGAAGATGTCGCCCTGGTTCCATCGGGGCGTCGCGTGCTGGCGCACGATGCCGCGTTCCTCGCGGGAGAATACGAACTTCGTCGAGGCACCTCCGTTGACGAGCAGCGTCGAGCGGTCCGACGACGGTCCCGCCCACCAATGTGTGATCTCGCCCAGGAACACGTCGAAGTCGCCGTCTCCGTCGAAGTCGGCGGCCGGGCAGTCGAAGGTGTTGCCGTTGCTGCGGAAGGGCTTCTCGTCGGGGCGGCCCTTGAGCCTCGGTTCCTTCTGGATCTCGGCCGGGTACTTCCCGCTTTCGTCGGCGTCGCCGTCGAAGTTCGTCTCGTCGGCCACGTCGGTGAACGTGCCGTCGCCGTCGTTGCGCCACAGTTGGTTCCACTGCCGTCCGTACGCGCATGCGAGGAGATCCTCGTCGCCGTCGCCGTCCCAGTCGACGTGGGATACGCAGTAGACCGGGCGACGGCTGTCCCGACGACCCGACTCGGCGACGCCGAGCAGGCCAGCCTTCTCGGTCACCTCGACGAACGTGCCGTCGCCGACGCCCCGATAAAGACGCGAGGGGTGGCATTCGAGCGCGTCGTCGCCGTAGTTCACGTACCAGTTGCCGACGAAGAGATCGAGCACCCCGTCGCGGTCGACGTCGACGAAGGTCGCGGCGGAGGTCGTCTCCGCGTGGTCTCCGACCCCCGACTTGGGCGCGGCCGCGAAGCGACCCTTTCCGTCGTTGAGCAGGATCTCGGATCGTCGGCCGTCGTCCTTGGACTTCTTGTCGGGTGTCGAGACGTCTCGGTTGCGCCCGTAGAAGCAGTCGACGTCGCCGTCGTTGTCCACGTCTCCGAACGCCACGACGTCGGCGCCCCTCCCCTCCGTCGGCTTCAAGCCCGACGTGGCGGTCACGTCGATGAAGGCGCGGCCCGCGGACCACGACGCGTTGCGAAAGACCCGCTCGCCCGCGTTGAAGACGAGATCGGCGAACCCGTCGCCGTCGAGGTCCACCGAGGACACGCGACGGGCGTCGAACTTCGGGAGGCCGAATTCGTCGGCCCGCTCCCGCGCGACGGCCATCGGGTCGCGCGCGAACGACGTCGCGGCCGGCGCGCCGAGCGCGGCGACGGTGGCAAGGAGGGCGATGCGGCGCATGGGCCCGAGACTACCAAGGGCGCACCGTCGCTCGCGTAGCATGGCGCTGCGCGGGAGGCGCCCCATGGCCGGTTCCGACGACATCGAGAGCGTGCTGAAGGAAGGGCGGATGTTCCCGGCGGCGACCGATGCGCGACACGTGCGCGGGATGGACGCCTATCACGCGATGAACGACCGCGCACTCGCCGATCCGAGCGCGTTCTG
>JANNRO010000176.1:0-11085 GCA_031401505.1 Planctomycetia bacterium | reverse complement strand
GACCCACCTCTCGCTGTCGGCCGAACCCGAGAAGAAGGGTCGCCCCACGGGCTTCACGTTGCCCGTGCGCGAGGTGCGCCTCTCAGCCGGAGCCGGCTTCCTCTATCCGCTCTGCGGCGAGATGAAGACGATGCCGGGGCTCGGCAGCCGTCCCGGCCTCGAGAACGTCGACATCGACGCCAACGGGGAGATCGTCGGGTTGTTCTAGGCCGACGCGATCGGCGTGTCCGTTCGCCGACGGGCGCCCGAGGGGGCGCCCGCGCACACCCCGAACCGTCAGTTCGACGTGTTCAGGAAGAAGACGAAGCCCCTGTCGCCGCCGTCGCCGTTCAGCCCGAGGAAGTACGTGGCGCCGAAATTGCCGGCCATGCCCTCGCCCGCCCAGTAGGACGTCGTCGAGATCATGTCCGGCTTGCCGTCACCGTCGAGGTCGGCGCCTACGAGGCGCCCGGTCTTGGGCGAACCGACCGAAGGGGAGCCCGACGCCGCGTCGAGGCTCGCGACGATCGCCTGTGTGCTGCCGCGGTAGACCGCGATGCCCGAAGGATTGGTCGCGACGGCCCAGTCGAGCTTCAGGTCGAAGTCGAGATCGACAGCGCACATCGCTTTCAGCTTCCCGGTCGACGGCGTCGGAAGTGCCGTCGTGCTGCCCAGGGACGAACCGGACAGCAGGAAGATCGCGCTCAGGTTGCTGTAGTTGGTCGCACCCGTGACGGCCACGATCGCCTGCGTGCCCCCGTTGCCGAGGAAGTCACCGACGGCGAGCCCCTGCGTGCCGGGGTACTGCGGCGACGCGGTGGCCTGGCCGATCTGGGTCCAACTGCTGAACAGCCCGCTCGAGCCGACCGAGTTGAGGAAGCCCGGGTAGGTGCCGTTGTAGTAGCCCATGCCGGTCCCTGCCACGACCTCGGATCGCCCGTCGTTGTTGAGATCGGTGCACTGGACGGTGTGGATTCCCATCGTGTAGCTGGCCTGCGGCGCCGACACCATCGTCGTGATCGCGGCATCGAGCACCGTGAAGGTACCGGTGCCCGTGCCCGCCATCGTGAAGCATCGGCCCGACGAGTAGCCGCCACTGGCGTAGAACTGGGCGCCGTAGGCGAGATCCGGGATCGAATCGCTATTGAGTTTCCCGATCGCGAGATCGGTCGGCCACGTGACGGGGGTCCCGCCGACGTTGAGCGTGCTGACCAGCGCCGAAGCCGAGAACGTCCCGAGCGGGTTGGGGTTGACTCCGTTCAGCCAGACCTGGATCGTCGACTGCCCGAGCGCGACGATGTCGAGCGTGCCGTCGGTGTTCACGTCGGCGAACTTCACGTCCGTGAAGTTCCCGACCGAGAGCGTCTGCGACGCGAACGTCACCGGCGTCGTGCCGAGGTTTCTGTGATAGATGACCCCGCCGGTGGTGCTGACGATCGAGCCCGCGTAGGTCGACATCCCGGATGCGCCGCAATGGACAACGTCGGCCTTGCCGTCGCCGTTGACGTCCTTCGCGTCGATGCCGGTGCTCGAGAGCGCGCTCGGAACGAAGCCCTTCGTACCGAAGGACAACGTCGCCGCCGGGAAGATGAACGCCGTGGGCTTCGTGAAACCGCCGTTATCCGGATTCAAGACCCTCACGTCGACGGCCCCGGCCCCGCTCGCGGGTGCCGGTACGGGTGACGGGAACGTGAGCGTCGTCGAGTTGACGAATGTCGGGACGACGATCGACTGGCCGAGACCCGGCTTGAACAGCAACCTCACCCCGGGCTGGAAATTGAGCCCCGTCGCCGTATACGGGCCCGGAGTCGAGGAGCGATTCGGCGTGATGTTCGTCAGCACCGGCCCCGGGTTCACCTTGAGCGTCAACTGCCGCGTCGCGATCTGGCCGGCCTCGTCCGTCACGCTGATCGTGAACGAGTACGTTCCGAGCGCCGTCGGACCTGCACCCGTGTCGGAGAGGATCCCCGACCCGCTGATCATCATTCCGATCGAATTGAGCGCCGTCTCACCCACGCCGAGGGGCGCCTGATTCCACGAGTAGGGCACGCCACCACCACCCGAGGCCAGCGTCATCTGGACGCTGTACGGGAAGCCGATGGCGGCCTCCTGGATCGGATTCGAGGTCAGGATGATGAGCGGGAGCACGATCACGGGGAGCGAGAGCGTCGCCGTCCCGATCTCGCCGAGCCCGTCGACCACCTGGACGTCGAACACGTAGGGCGCGGTCTGGGCCTGCGTCGGGAAGTTCCCGATGAAACCCGTCGAACTGACCGTCACGCCGTTGGGCAACGTCCCGCCGGTCTTCGAAAACGTGTAGGGTGCCGTGCCGCCCGCGACGTCGATCTGGTAGCCGTAGCTCGCACGGTACTGCGCCGCCGGGAGGATCTGCGGAAGGATACGCGGATCGCCGAGATCGATGTCGATCCGGAAGACGCGGCGATCCTCGGAGAACGACGCATCGCGCCCCTGCGGAATGTTGCCATCGGTCCCGTCGCGAGCCGCGATCTCAAACTGGAACGCGCCGGTCTGCCTCGGGGGGCCGGAGAGTTCGCCCGTCGTCTGATTGAGCGTCAGTCCGGGCGGAATCGATCCCCCCGTCACGACGAAGATGCCGGGCGAATGCGGAAACAGCGCCTGGAACGTCTGGGAGTAATCGATGCCCGTCGTGCCGTCGGCGGCGACGGTCGTCGTCAACGTCACGAGCGCGGTGTTGCCACCGCCCGGCGAACCGCCGCCCCCACCGCAGGAACTGAACGCAGCAGCGGCCGCAAGCGCGACTCCGGACGCCGTGAAGCGCGTCGCAAACAGACCACGCGCCCGCGAATTGCATACCTGCATGGGAAATCTCCGGTCCGCGCGAAAGCCCGCCGCGCAGCGACGTACGGAGTTGAAACGCAATCGTCGCGCCAATGCTTCCCGAAAGGCTCGTACGCCGTGCGTTCGAGCCGCCACGAGCCGGCCCCGGTCCGCCTTCACGCCGCGAATCACCACCTAAGTCACGTATGTGAAGCAGGTTAGGTCGCCAGACGAGTGAAGCCAGCGTAGACCATGCGCCGTCCGGAGCCCCCCCGGACGAGGAGGGCTTCGAAATCCCCAATCGTCACGTAGCGTACGCAACTGTGCGGAAACTCGCGTTCCTTCTGCTCGCCCCGGTCCTGACTGCCGTCGGCGTATTCGTCGCCATGCTCCTCCTTCCGTTCTCCCCGCGGTCCGGTCGGGTGCCGCACGCCGTCGGGCGCGCGTGGGCGCTCGCGTTGCTCCGGGTCGCGGGTGTCCGCTTGAGCGTTCACGGCGCCGATCAATTCAGCGCAGGCGAGCCCCGCGTGCTCGTCGCCAATCACGCGAGTTACCTGGACATCCCCGCGGTCCTCGTCGCTTTTCCCGGTCAACTCCGCGTCGTCGCGCGCAGATCGTTGGTCTGGATGCCGTTTCTCGGTTGGTACCTATGGCTGTGTGGCCATTTGTTGATCGACCGCGACGATCCCCGACAGGGGCTCGACATGTTCGCCAAGGCGTCCCGGCGGATGCGCGCCTACGGACTCTCCGTGCTGGTGTTCCCCGAGGGCACGCGGAGCCGTGACGGCCGGCTCGGACCGTTGAAGAGCGGCGCCTTTCACCTCGCGGCCTCGCTCGACGTGCCCGTCCAACCGGTCGCAATCTTCGGCACGAGTCCAGTCATGCCGAAGGGCGCGTGGGCTCCCTCGCGTGGCGGTGTCGTCACCGTGCGCGTCGGGGCCGCCATCGCGACCTCGGGTCGGACGGGAGGCCCGGGGCGCAAAGCCATGGCGGCCGAGGTGCGCGCGTCGCTCCTCTCGCTCGGTGTCCCCGACGGCGTTCCGACATCGGCGCCGCCAGCGACACCCGCGACAGGATCGGAGCCGGCCGCCGGCGCCGCCTCCGATTCATCGATCTCGCACGAGGCGCCGTAAGTCGACGCGCTCCGTGCGCAGCACGGGCGCGACCTCGGCCAGAAACCGCCGCCCATCTTCCACGTACCCCGCCGTCGCCTTCACGCCGGGCAGGCGGGCCGCGAACCAGGCGTTCAATCGCCCCATGAAGAGTTCGCGCGTCAGCTTCGCCGCCATGCTCGCGAGTCCCGTCGGCAGGTCGACGCGATCGCCCTTCGTCGTGAACGCGAGTTCGATTTCGCGCCCCCCCTCCTCGAACGCGTATCGGGTGACGCCCTCGATCGACGGTTCGCGCCGCACCCGGTGATAGGGAAAGACCTCCGCAAGATAGGCGTCGTAGTCGAGCCGACCGCCCTGCCGATCGAGCACGACCGACATCGCCTCGCCCGGAAACTCGCCCAGCACCCGCACGAGCAACGCCGCCGTCGCGAGGAAGAGCACGCGTCCTTTGTTGTCGAGCCGATCGAACGCATCGTTCAGTTCGAACGGCGTCGCGGGCGACACGACCAGCGCGACCGGCTCGACCCCGCGCAACTGCATCGCCTCGCGCACGCCGGCTGGCGCCTCCCAAACGGCGATTCGCTCCCGTTGGGGGCCTGCAAACCAGGGATCGACCTCGAACGCCTCGGGCCCGCGATCGGCAAACCGCTCGAGCCAGTCCGCCAGATCCGTAGGCGCGGCCCGACCTGCGCCGACCGCCGCCAGCGCGACGCCGCGCACGAGCCCCGGGACGCCGAATCGACCGTGAACGGCCTTCGAATCGTCGATCGCGACGGGGAGCGGGTTCTTCGTTCGCGGACCCGCGGCGTCGCACACGATTCCGGCCAAGCGCTCGCGCAGCGTGGGCGTTCGACTCGACACGTCATGGACTCGAAACGCCGCCGCACCGACGACGAGGGGGCCGAGCAGCGGGCCGTAGCCCGCCTCGTCGAGGCCTACATGGATCACGATCGTTTCGGCCGGTGCATCGCCATGGCATCTTGCGGCCCATGTCCGACGTGTCCGAGTCCTGCGTCGGCTGCGACATCATCGCGGGCCGTGTCGCCCCCGTCGGAGGGGTGATCGTGCGCGCGAGCGGGGTCGTGCTCCATGGCGTCGCCGGCCCCACGCCGGTCGGCGGGTGGGTCGTCGCGACGGTCGAGCGCCATGTCCGCTGTCTCGGCGATCTGACCGATGACGAAGCCTCGCGCATCGCCCGCCTCGCCGCACGCGTGCAGCGCGCCCAGCGCGACGTCCTCGGCGCCGAGATCGCCTACGCGGTCTCGCTCGGCGAAGTGGTCCGCCACTTCCATCTCCATTTGATTCCGCGGTACGCCACGACGCCCGAGAGGCTGCGCGGACCGAGGATCTTCCAGTTCACGCCGGCCGACGCGATCCTTGCCGCCGAGCAGGAGCGGGCCGTCAGCGCGTTGAGGGCCGCACTGCGGGATGGACTGCGGGATGGACCGCGGGACACGCTGACGGACGAGCCCGGTCGGACATAGGCCCCGTTCGACGAACACGGGGCCGGACCGGCTACTTCGGCGCGTCGTCCATCGCCGGTTCCTTCTTCTCGCCCTCGGTCGAAGCGGGGGCCACGGGAACCTCCGGCATCTTGCCGCCCGCACGGACCTCGATGTCCTGTCTCCCGAGGTCTTCCCACGTCACGGCGACGCCGTCGCTGCCCTCCGCGACGCCTTGAAGGATCTGGTCGCGATGGATCTTTGCGTCGAATTCGCCCGCGGCGAGCGGGCGAGCGAGGTCGAGGTTCAACTCGAGCACGCCGCCTTCCTTCCACGGGAAATTCTGCCCGTTGGGCAGTCTCAACTCGGTCGTGGGGAACGACATCCTCACGAGCACGTGCGCCGTTGCGGCTTCCACCGAGACCAGCGTGCACGTGGCCTTCGACTTCTCGACGTCCACCGGGACACCGCGATCGGCGAGGCGCTTCGCGATCGAGCGCGCGTCTCCATCCCACGAGTTTCCGACTTCGATCCCGCCTTTGGGCTCGAGATCGTTGTACGTGGCCTCGCCCGAGCCCTTCTTCCCGTAGAACTGCTCGACCCAATCCAAAGCCGCCGCCGACGGCTTGGCGTCGGGAGTCAGGACTTTCCACGTTCGGCCCGCACCGAGGCCGGTCACCTCGATTTGCACGCCCGAGAGGCTCGAGTCCTTCTGCGGGCCGGCCTCGATCGTCCACGCGGTCAGATAGAGGAGGAACTTCGTCGCGTAGCCGTCGGCGTCGGCTTCGAGACACTTCGTGACGACGACGTACGAGGTCTGGCGTTCGATCGCCGGAAGTTTCTGGACCGGCTCGTCGCCCTTCTTCGCTTCGACCGCTCGCGTGAACGTTTCCTTGGCGATGCGTGTCACGACGTCGCCGACCTTCCAACGCTCGCGCAGCAGCACCTTGTAGGACGGCTTCGCGTCCGCCGGTTTGGGATCGTCGGCTCGTGACGCGGGGGCGAACGACAGAGCCACCAAGGTGGCAGCGAGGAACGAACGGACGAGGAACGGCATCGGGACTCCAACGGATCGGGTGGAACGCAACGAGATGGGTTCGATGGGTCGGTGGATTCGAGCCCTATCGGGGGGGCTTGGTCCCGTCCGGACTCTTGGGTGCGTCCGGCGCCGGGGGCCCGTCCGGGGGCGTGGAGCCTTCCGGAGCCGGTCCATCCGGCTTCGAGGCGCCGGGCTTCGGGACTCCCGGCGTCGTGCCGCCCTTGGACCACACCCACTCGCCGACCGTCTTGATCGAGACGCGCGTTTCGCCGTCCGTGTCGGCGGTCGCCCCCTCGAACTCCTCCTCGAACTCGCCCGTCGTGTCGAACCCGTCGGATGAGAGCGCACGAGTCATACGGATCTCGAGCTTGCCGACGCCGCCGGTCTTCCACGGGAGAATCGCCTTCCCGACCAGCCGGCCCTTCGGCGCGAGCCGGACGACGAGGCGATAGACGCCCTTGCCACCTTCGACCGACGCCAACGTCACGTCGGCCGACGTCTTGTCGGCGTCGATCGGCGCGTCGTCGGAACCGACGGCGGACGCGATGACGTCGCCCGCCACCTTCCAGGTGGTCCCCTCGCACACGGGCTCCTTCGATTCGAGCGCGCCGCAAAGCGCGTCGAGCTTCGCTCCGCGCCCGTACTCCGCGTCGAGCCAGCGCAGGACGCGCGGACTGACCTTTGCATCGGGCGAGAGGATCGTGACGGTACGGGCGGCGCCGATCCCGTTCACTTCGACGAACACCTTCTCGAGCGTCGCGTCGTTCTCGAGGCCGGCCTCGCCCTTCGTGCCGTGCACGAAGCTCGCAAACCACAGCACCATCTTCGTCGGGACGCCGTCGGGCCCCGCGTCGACGCACGTCGCCACGACCTCGTGGTCGACGACCCGATACTCCTTGAACGAGTCGGCGGCATTCTCGGAGGCCTTGCCGCCGACGAACCGGACGATCGATTTTTCGCGCTTCTCGTTGGCGGCGAGCGTCGCGACGTCACCCGACTTCCATCGGTTGCGCAGCGCAACCTGGTACGTCGGGGCCGCGGGCTCGTCCGCCCGCGACGCGGAACCGAGAATCGACGAGAGGACGAAGGCCACGAACAGGGGACGGCGGATCGGGCGCATGGTTCGCCATTCTCGTCGGTCGGCGTCGGCGAGGCGAGGATGTCCCGACGCACCCTCCCCGTCGGACCCCGCGCTAGACTCTGCCGCCGTCGTCTCACCGCCGTCTCACCGTCGGATCTCCTTCGAGTCCCCTTCGAAGCCGCCCCGCCGCACGCCCGATACACCCCGGAGCCCGCCCCACATGTCGACCCTCGCCGAGTTCACGGACGCCAATTTCGACGCCGAAGTGTTGAAGAGCCCCGTCCCCGTCCTGGTGGATTTCTGGGCGACGTTGTGCGGACCGTGCAAGGCGCTGACGCCCGTGATCGAGGCGCTCCAGAAGCAGTACGAGGGCAAGTTCAAGATGGGCAAGTTCAACATCGAGACGAGCCCCAAGACCCCCGCGAAGTACGGCGTGGCCTCGATCCCGCTGCTGCTCCTCGTCAAGAACGGGCAGACGATGGCGAAGATCGTCGGCGCGCGCCCGAAGGCCGACATCGCCAAGCAACTCGACGCGGTGCTCGCGGGGTAGTTCGCCCGACCGCCGCGCCGACACCCCTCGATCGGAGATTCTGCGTGCAAGTCACCCTCGAATACGGACCCGCGTTCTCGTGGGCACGATGCAAGCTCGCGGCGGGTGAGTCGGTGAAGGCCGAATCTGGCGCGATGGTGTCGATGAGCACGACCATCGACATCGAGACCAAAATGCAGGGCGGCCTCCTGGGCGCGCTCGCGCGCAAGGTGTTGACGAGCGAGTCGTTCTTCCAGAACACCTTCACGGCCACGAGAGGACCGGGCGAAGTGACGTTCGCGCCTGCGCTGATGGGCGACATCCGCGTCCGGGAACTGGAGGGGCGCGATTTTTTCCTGACGTCGGGCGCCTACCTCGCCAGCACTTCCACCGTCGCGATCGAGACAAAGTGGGGCGGCATGAAGTCGTTCTTCTCGCGCGAGGGGTTGTTCCTCCTTCGCGCGCATGGGACCGGGCCGCTGCTCTTCTGCTGCTATGGAGCGCTCGTCGAAGTCGACGTGCCCACCGACGGCTACGTCGTCGACACGGGCCACGTCGTCGCGTTCGAGTCGACGCTCGAATACGAAGTCAGGAAGGTCGGCGGCATGAAGTCGCTGATCTTCTCCGGCGAGGGTCTCGTCTCCCGGTTCTCGGGCCACGGGAAACTGTGGTTGCAGACGCGCTCGCTCGACAGTTTCATCGGCGAAATCGTTCCGTTCCTGCCCACGCGGAACTCGAACTGACCGTCGGCCACGGATCGTCGACCGGCGTCGCTACGCCCCCGAATGCATCCGGGGCCCTCGCGACTGCGCCGCGAGCACCCGCGCCTCCTCGTCGAGGAACCACGCCCACCTCGATTCCATCGCGTCGGGGTCGACGCGGCGAGCGAGCCCCGTTAACACGCCGAAGTGCCCCCGCTCGGACGCGCACAGCCCGCGATAGAGCGCTCGCAACTCGGCGTCGTCGGCGACGGTCCCGAGCAACTCGAACCGCTCGCACGAGCGCGCCTCGATCAACGCGCTCACGAGCAGTCGGTCGAGCAGTTGTTCCTCGCCTCGCCGGATGCGCGTGTGAAGCGCCGCCGCGTACGGGTTCGCATGCATCGGGGAGAGGCGTCCGCCGCGCCGAGTCAGGTGCCGAAGCACCAACTGGAGGTGCTCGGCCTCGTCGCGCGCGATCGACGCCATCGACGTGGTCCAGGCCGTCGCCGCCTCCGTCGCGTCGAAGGACCGCGGGTGGCGCGAGAGCAACGCCAACGCGTTCGCGGCGGCCTTCTTCTCGAGGTGCGCGTGATCGTTCAGGAACGCGATCGGTTCGCCGAGCACCGACGCCGCCCACGCGGACGGCGTGCGCGATCGGAGCGGCGAATCGTCGGCGGGGCCCATGTCCGACATTGTCGACCGGGCCCCCATCGAGCGCGAACGTTCGACACGGTCGTTCGACCCGGCCGGTTTAGAGCCTATTCCAGTAGAGCCCGTCGTGAGCCCGACAGGGCCGAAGCGAGACCGGCAGGCGCAGGCCAATGCCCCGCGACGCGGGTGCCTCACCCGTTGAGCGGGCTTTGGCCGAGTATGGGCGATCGTGGCTCGGTCATGCAGGCTCTGCCGCAGTGAGGCATTATCAGTCCGTGGAGTGATTGTCTTCACGCCAAACTGGCGCTTTGCGCCTCGACGATGTACCTGGTGGCAATTGCTTGGCTGTACGTGGCAATGATGATGGCAATCGCCGAGGCGACCAGCCCGATTGGCAGCCTGCTTGGCGCCTTCTTCACCTTCGCGTTGTACGGCCTGGCGCCGGTCGCGTTGCTGATGTACCTGCTCGGTACGCCCAACCGACTGCGCGCCCGCAAAGTGGCCGAGGCCTCGGCCGCGCGGGCGATGGCAAGTGCCGAGCCGGCGCGCGCCAGCTCGGCGAGTGACGAGGCCCAGCGCCAGGCGCCTGAGATCTCAAGCACGGCGGCGGTCGATCCAGATCGCAGCGGCCAGCCGTCCACTGGTGCCGAAGGCCGGGGCGTCGCGCCGGTGCGAAAAGAACCTTAAGGCGTCCTCGACGGTGCAACTGCCGTCCTGCTGAACCGCGCTCAGACCCAGCGCGCTGAGTCGATCGGAAGCCAGCCCCGCGAGATCGGCCAGCCACTTGTCGCCGGCCGCTCGCTGAGGCACAAAACGTGGGTGCGGCATGTCCAGCCCAAAGCCGGCCCGCACGTCGGCACCGACCTCGAACTGGCGCGGTCCGATGCACGGCCCGAGCCACGCCTGCAGCTCGCCTGGTGTGCAGCCCGCAGCAGCGCACAGCGCGTCGACCGTGTTTTCCAGTACGCCAGCGGCCAGCCCACGCCAGCCGGCATGGGCCGCCGCCACGCCGCGCCCTTGCGGGGCAGCGAACAGCACTGGCAGGCAATCGGCCACTTGCACCACGCAGGCCACACCGCCCTCGGTGGTGAGGCTCGCATCGGCCTCGATCGGCGCGGCGCCGCTGCGTGCCGCCTCTGCCTCGGCAGCGCCAAGCCGCACCACGCGATGGCCGTGCACCTGGCTCAACCAGACCGGTACGCCGCCGATGGCGCCCGCAAAGCGGCGGCGGTTCTCGGCCACGCTGGTCGGGTCATCACCGACGCTGCGGCCAAGGTTGAGTTCGGCCCGTGGTGGCCGGCTCACGCCACCGGCGCGGGTGCTCATCAAAGCCCCGACCCCGGCGATGCCGAACTCGGGCCGCAACCACTGCGGGTGCGCGGCACCCGGCAACGCGAGCTTGCTGCGCGTGGCCATACCTCAGTGTTCGGCGTCCGGGCAGGCCGACGGCTGCGCCGCCTGAAACGCCGGCAATGCCATGCAGGCCTCAAAGACCCCCATCACCGTGGGCAGCGCGTCGAGCCGGCAATCGAATCGACGCGCGTTGAAGATCTGCGGCACCAGCGTGCAGTCGGCCAGCGTCGGCGTGTCACCGTGGCAGAACACGCCGGTCTGCGGCTCGCTGGCCAGGCGTCGCTCCAGCGCGGCCAGCCCGTTCTCGACCCAATGCCGGTACCAGGTGTTCTTGGACTCGTCGCTGACGCCCAGGTCATTGACCAGATAACGCAGCACGCGCAGGTTGTTGAGCGGGTG
>JANNRO010000175.1:0-5359 GCA_031401505.1 Planctomycetia bacterium | reverse complement strand
GCCGACTGGCCGGTGCCGACGTCGCCGACGCCCGCCCAACTCATCGTGGCGCGCGCGGACATCCAGCAGAAGGTCGCGGCGTTCGAAACCGCGGACCGGCAGATTCGACGCGCCGTCCAAGCCCAGTATCCGTCGCTCGCGATCGAGCCGGGGATCGTGATGGACCCGACCTCGCTGTTCGGCGCGGTGCGGCTGACGCTCCCCGTCGGACTGTCGTCGGAGATCTACGCGCTCGAGGCCGAGCGCGAGGCCGCGCGAGCGGAGTTCGAATCCGCCGTGCTCGACGCCGTCCGCGACGCCGCGGTCGCCCGCGTGGCGTGGACGGCGACGGGGTCGGCGGTGTCGGCGGCGAGGAAGCGACTCGAGTCGTCGGCGGCCCTGTTGAAGGGGGCCCGCGTCCGGCTCGAGGTCGCGTCCGGCTCTCCGATCGAGATGGTGTTCTCGGCCGATGCCGTGGTCGATGCCGCCGTCGCCTACCGCACCGCGCTGGTCGATGAAGCACGGGCCCGTGTCAAGGCCGCGCGCGCGGCCGGGTGGCCGGGGTCGTCCCCGTGAGGCGGCGTCGTTCCGACTCGCGTTCCAACCACTCAACTCAGCTCAACCTGGAGGCAACTCGCATGCGTCACCGATCGTTTGCACTTTTCTTCTTCTCCGCCGCGCTCGCGGTCAGCCCGACGCTGCGCGCGTCGGCGGACGAGGCTCCGGCCCCCCGACAGCCCGAGCCCAAACTCGAGTACCTCTTCCTCGAGTTCGGCGGCCTCGACGAGGCCAAGGGCGCGGCCGTGGAGAAGGCGGTCACAGCGGTCAAGGGTGTGACCTCGTTCCTGTGGACCACGTCGCTCGCGGACGCGAAGATCGTGCGCGAGGTCGGTCTGGCGCCGGACGCGACGTTGGTCACCGCCGCGACGACGGCGGGAGCCAAGACGGCCGGTGTCGTCCCGATCGCGGTGGCGACGTTGACCTTTAAGGACGCGCTCCACTGCGCTGGATGCGTCAAGGACGTGACGAAGACGCTGCGCGCGATCAAGGCGGTCAAGCAGGTGGACGTGCCGCCGACGATGGACACCGTGTCGATCGTGTTCGACACCCGCACCGGGAAGATCGAGGAGTTCGAGAAGGCCCTCGTCGCCATCGAGAAGCCGACGAAGACCCGGGTCGCCGGCGCTGCCCGGTAGGCCGAGTCGATTCTCGCGTAGAGGCGTCCCGCAACGAGTTCCGCTGGCCCCGACGCGATCCCGGACTCGTTGACCAATCCTGCAGCGCCGCCCAACGTGCAAGGCAGGGCGTCGATGGCGAACTCGTTCCTCGTCGGCGCTCGCATCAGCCGTTGCGGTCGTGAACGATCACCGTGCGCGGAATTCCCTTCGTCTTGAGCACGTCGAGCGCGACGGAACCCAGGAGGATTCGGCCGACGCCGGTACGACCGTGGCTGCCCATCACGATGACCTCGGCACCGAGGCGGACCGCCTCATCCGCGATCTGCAAGGCGACGCGCGGATCGTGGACGACGTGTACCTCGGTCCGGACGCCTCGCGCGAGCGAATCGGCCGGCACGAGTCGAAGCAGGTGACTCCGCGCCAGACTCTCGATGTTCTCCGGGGTCTGCGCGCGCTCTGCAAACGGACGCGCACCGGAATCGGCGGCCGAATGCCCGGTCGCGATCGACTCGCCGACGTAGAGCAGGTGGATGACCGAGTTCGGCCCTGCGAGCAAGTACGCGACGTCGACGGCGCGATCACCGATGGGCGAAAGGTCGGTCAGACTGAGGATGGTCGAGTAGGGGGGGCTCAAATCGTACCGGTGGGACCTGCCCGCCAACGGCGTGCCAACGAGAAGGCCACCGTTGCGACATTCCCCGCCTCCGAGGGTGCGGACGGTTTCGCACCCTGTGGGTACTCCTACGCAGACGCGCGCTCGAGCGACGTCGGGCGAGGGAGAACGGGGGCAAGAGTCCCGTTTGCGAGGGTATCTTGGTCCGCTGAGGACCCTCGAATGCCCGCCAACCTCCTGTTCGTGGAGGACGACCCATTGATCCGTCGAGCGCTTGCGGCGCATCTTCGTAGGCGCGGACACCGCGTGCGGGAAGCCGACTCCGTGGCCGCGGCGACGAAACTCTTGCCGACAGAGCCGTTCGACGCGGTGTTGCTCGACTACACCCTCCCTGACGGGACAGGGTTCGACGTCATGGCGGCCATCGAACTTCACCAGCCCGGTGTTCCTGCGCTGATGCTCACGGCGCACGGCTCCGTCGAGCACGCGGTCGAGGCGATGAAGCGTGGAGCGTTCACGTATGTGCAAAAGCCCGTCGAAGTCGAGGCGATCGAAGTGCACATCGCCCAGGCGATCGAGACCCTCGACCTGCGACGAGAGAACCGCCGGTTGCGACGATTGGGGGCGCCGGGACCGGGCGCGGATGCAATTCTCGGGGGCTCCGACGTCGCGGCCTCGCTGCGGGACCAAGTCCGCCGCATCGCCGCGTCGCCGGCCCGTGCCGTGTTGCTCGAAGGAGAGAGCGGAACCGGGAAGGGGCTCGTCGCGCGGGCCGTCCACGAGGAGAGCGCGCGCGCCGAGAAGCCGTTCGTCGCCATCACATGCAGCGCGATGCCCGACCAGCTCCTCGAGTCGGAGTTGTTCGGACATGAGTCCGGCGCGTTCACCGACGCAAAAAGGCGAAAAATGGGCCTCGTCGAGGCAGCCGAGGGCGGCACGCTCTTCCTCGACGAGATCGGGGACATGGCGGCTCCCCTCCAGGCGAAGTTGCTCGGGGTGCTCGAGGAAAGACGGTTCCGGCGGCTGGGCGGCATCCAGGAGATCGATGTCGACCTGCGCGTCATCTCGGCGACGCATCGGGAGCTGCGCGCCCTCGTGCGAGACGGGAAGTTCCGCGAGGACCTCCTTTACCGGCTGCGCGTCGTGCCCATCCGCATCCCTCCGCTTCGGGAGCGGGCGGCGGACATTCCCGTGCTTGCGGCGCACTTCGTCACCCAGTTGGCCGCCGGCTGGGGGCGTTCCGCCATCCGGATCTCCGATGCCGCCCTCGTCGCGCTTTCGGTGCGTCCTTGGCCAGGCAACGTCCGGGAACTGCGGAACGCGATCGAGCGTGCGGTGATTCTCGCGCGCAGCACGGAGTTGATGCCGGCCGACTTTCGCGAGGATTGGGTACCGGCCGGCTCGCCCGCGGGCGCCGAGTTCGCGGCCCTGCCTGTGCAGGGGTTGAAAGTCGAGGAGTGGATCGACGATCTCGTGCGCCAGTCTCTCGCGCGCGCGCAGGGAAATCAATCCGCCGCTGCACGGCTTCTCGGCATGAGTCGCGACCAGATTCGCTATCGGATGCAGCGGATCGGGCTCCTGAAGGAGGGGAAGGAGCCGAAGGGGGCCGAGAGCGAGTGAACGACTCCGTGATCCAGCTCTTTCGTCGGAGCCTGGGGCTTGGCGAGCGCGAAGAGGCGCTCGTTCGCGAGGTCGCGCCGCGGCTCATGGGCGAGGTGCCGCATTGGGTGGAGGCTTTCTACGCCCGTCTCGTGGTCGATCCGGTCGCCATGGCCCTGTTGAAGGACGAAGCGTCGGTTATCCGGTTGAAGCGCTCGCTCGTCGCGTGGTTTTTCGAACTGTTCTCTCCGCCCTTCGACGCCGCGTACGAACGCACCCGCGCGGAGATCGGTCGAACGCACGTGCGCATCGGCATGCCGCCGCACTTGATGATCACCGCCATGGGAGGCGTTCGTCGAGACGTCCTGGACTCGGTGTCTAGCATCTATGCCGACGAGCCCGACCGGGGGCGCCGTGCGTTCAAGGTCGTGGACACGGTTCTCGACCTCGAACTCGCGCTGATGCTCGACCAGTACAGGCGGCGATCTCGCGAACTGGCGCACGAGTCGGATCGGGCGGCGTTCACGGAACGCTTGGCGCGCGAACTGGCCTCCCGCACGCGCAGCGCCGTCGACGCCGCACTCTGTTACGCGGAACTCGTCCGGCGGGCCCGAGGAGGCGAGGAGAAGGAACGCTGGTGCTTCGAACTCGAAGAGGCGCTGAAGGCAATCGGGCGCCTCGGTCGGCAAGCCGCCGCCGCGATCCCGGCCGGCGGGGGAAGTCTCGAAGTGGTGTCCCTCGCCGGTTTGTGCTCTCAGGCCGTTTCCAACGTCAGCGTCCCCGCTTACTCCAACGTCGTGGTTGCCGTCGAGCCGCAAGACGTGCGAGGCCGCGTCTTGGTCGCACCGCTCGTGCTCGCCCTGGAAGAACTCCTCCAGCACGCGGTCAATTGCACTCCGGCCCGAAGCGTCGATCTCTCGATCCGAGCCGTCGGCAAGGCGGCGGTGATCGAGTGCATCACGCCCACGTCCGCCGCGTTTGCGTCCGTTCGCGGCCACGCCGACGGCGACCTCGTCGAGAGTGACGGCTTCGGTCAGGCCGCCGCTGCGGCCATTCTTCATGGGGGGATCGCCGAACGGTTCATACCCCCGTCCGGAGGCTCGGGAGTTCGCCTTCGACTACCCTTGGTGTTGGAACTCGAGGAGACGCTGGATGCGGATCTGGCTGGACATTCCTGACGCGACGCTTCGCAGGGCACTCTCGGAGTTGCTCGTCGTCGGCGGCCATGAGGTCTCGACGGCGTCGGCTCCGACGCCAACGACGAAGCTGCGCGTGGTGACGGATCCGCACGACGCACACACGGGAGTCCCGTCGGCGTACGCGGTCTTGATTCTCGGTGGGGCTCCCGCCACGGATCCCGCGGTCGATCCGGCCGTCGCGCTTGCGACCGCGATCGAGAGTGGGGGCACCGCCAGCTGGCCATCTCCGCTCGATCCGACGCGTCTCGTCGAGGCGCTCGGGTCGGCGTCATCGAATGCGCAACCGACGCTCGACGAGGGCTCCGTCCCGTCGCTCCTGGGGGCGTCGAGAGACTCGTGGTTTCTCCTCGACCCGGAGCGCCGTGTCGTCTCGTGGGCGAACGCGGCGGCTCGAACGCGGCACTCGCTCGCCGAGGGCACGCTGTCGTCGGCACTCGACCAGCCTCACTTCGCGGAGCTCGCTCGCGCCGTGTTCGAGCGTGCGACGGGCTCACGGGGCGTGGATCTCGCGGGGGACGCATCGCTTGCCGTCTGGTGGACGGACGGCCGCCGCCGTCGAATCCTGGGGCTCTTCGACCATCCACTCGACCGGCGAGCGAGTTCGGGGGAGAACGATCGAGCTCTCGCCGAGATCGGAAGAGTCACCACCACGCTTGCGCACGAGATCCGAAATCCCATCGCCTCGCTGGCGGGGGCTCTCGACCTCCTCGAAGCGGAGTCGGACCCGGTGGTTCGAGCCGAAGTCATAGAACTGGCACGTCAGCGGTTGACGCAGATGCGGATGCTCCTCG
>JANNRO010000174.1:0-1599 GCA_031401505.1 Planctomycetia bacterium | reverse complement strand
CCACCCCCTTTTGCACCCCTCCCCCCCCCCCCCCCCCTCGGTGGCCCGCCACCCCCCCCCCCCCCCCCCCCCCCCCCCGCCCGCCCCGGGCGGCCGCCCGCCGGGACTCGCGGACAGGTCAGTCGGGCTCGCGGGCGATGTCGGCGCCCAGCGCCCGGAGCTTGTCTTCGATGTGCTCGTAGCCGCGATCGATGATCTCGGCGGCGTGGATCGTGCTCGGTCGGTGCGTGGCACACAACGCCGCGATCAGGAGCGCCATCCCGGCCCGGATGTCGGGGCTCCTCATCGTCGAGCCCTTGAGCGGACTCCTCCCCGACACGACCACGCGGTGCGGGTCGCACACGATGATGTTCGCCCCCATCTGGACGAGCGGGTCGACGAAGTACATCCGGCTCTCGAACATCTTCTCGAAGAACAGCACGGTGCCGTGCGATTGCGTCGCGAGCACGAGCAGCGCGCTCATCAAGTCGCTCGGCAGCTGCGGCCAGGGACCGTCGTCCACCCGCGGGATCGCGCCGAAGGCGTCGGGGTGCACGCGGGGCACCTGCCCGCCGCGGAGCGTGATCGAGTCCCTGGCCAGCTGGAGTTCGAGGCCGAATCGCTCGAACACGCGGTTGATCATCCAATAGTGGCTCTTGACCGTGCCGCGGACGACCAGTTCGCCGCCCGTCGCGGCGGCCAACGCGAGATAACTCCCCACCTCGACGTGGTCGGACACGACGCGATGCACGGCCCCGTGAAGCCTCTCGACGCCCTCGATCGTGATCGTGTTCGTGCCGAGGCCCTCGACGCGCGCCCCCATGCGCTCGAGGAGCCGACCCAGATCCTGAACGTGCGGCTCGCAGGCCGCGTTCAGAATCGTGGTCTCGCCCTCGGCTCGAACGGCCGCCATCAGGATGTGTTCGGTCGCGGTGACGCTCGCCTCGTCGAAGAAGATCACGCGCCCGGTGAGGCGGCCCTTGGCCTCGAACACCAGATCATCCTCGTTGACCATCGCCCCGAGACAACGCAGACCGTAGAAGTGGGCGTCGAGCCGGCGGCGGCCGATCGCGTCACCGCCGGGCGCGAACACCTTCGCCCGCGAGAGCCGGACCAGGAGCGGGCCGACGAGTAGGAACGATGTCCGCACCCGCTCGCACAGCGCGCGGGGAATCTCGCTCTTCGTCACGTTCGCGGCGCAGATCGTGACCGACGAACCGGTGCGCGACACCTCGGCGCCCAATTCGACGAGAATCTCGAGCATCGCGGTGACGTCGCGGATGGCCGGGACGTTCTCGAGCGTCACCGCTTCGTCGGAGAGGAGCGTCGCCGCGATCATCGGCAGCACGGCGTTCTTGTTGCCGCTCGCCTCGATCTCGCCGCGGAGCGGCTTGCCGCCGTGGATGACGAACTTGCTCATGGGGACTTCGGGTGCCGACTCCATCACACAGGGGGCAACAGGTTTTCCCGGAAGTGTCTGACACTTCCGAGAAAACCTTGTAGGACGCGGAGGCCCGGCAGGAGCAGAAGATCGGCCGGAGGGGGCTCCCGGTGGAGAGCCGACGGGACCCGCGTCCGCCGATCCGTCGCCCAGGAGCCTGTCGGAGAAACCTCGTCGCG
>JANNRO010000173.1:0-6745 GCA_031401505.1 Planctomycetia bacterium | reverse complement strand
AGGGCCACGTCTTTACCCCCTATCTCGGCGTCAAGGGCGGCAAGGGCGTCGCGACGGCGCTCGGCGTCATCACCGCAATCGCGACGTGGCAGGCCATCTACGCGGTCGGCATGTGGGGCGTGCTCGTCGCCTTCACGCGCTATGTCTCGCTCGGCTCGATCGGCGCGATGCTGACGATCCCGCTGACCTACGTGCTGAAGTACGGCGACGAGTCGTTCCACGCGCGCTTCGGCATCTTCGCGTTCCTGACCGTCTGCACGGCCGTCGTCGTCTGGCGCCATCGCGAGAACATCCGGCGGCTGTTGACCGGCCGGGAGCGCAAGATCGGCACCGAAACGCCCGCTGCCAGGGCCTGATGCGCCGATTTCTGGTGGTCGGTGACGGCGGGTGGGGCACCGCGATCGCGATCCATCTCGCGCGCAAGGGGCTCGACGCGACGATCTGGTCGCATGACGCCGACTACGCGGCGCTCCTCAACGAGAAGCGCACGAATCCACGATTTCTCCCCGGCTACGAGATCCCGACGTCGGTGAAGGTGACCTCCGAGTTCGCGCAGGGGGCCGCCGACGCCGAATTGGTCATCTCGGCGGTTCCGACCGAATTCCTCCGTCCGGTCTGGGGTCGGCACGCGTCGCTGCTCCGACCGGGTCTCCCGATTCTCTCGCTCACGAAAGGCGTCGAACAGGGAACGATGCGCCGCCCGTCGGAGATCCTCGACGAATTGGCGCCGGGGCGCCCGGTGGCGGTGCTCTCCGGGCCCAACATCGCGTGGGAGGTGGCGAAGGGATATCCCGCCGCCGCCGTCGTCGCGGGCGACCGAGCCGTGGCCGCCGCGGTCCGCGAACATCTCTCGAGTTCCTCGTTCCGCGTCTACACGAATCCCGACGTCGTGGGCGTCGAACTGGGTGGCGCGCTCAAGAACGTGATCGCGTTGGCGTCGGGCCTGTGCGACGGATTGAACCTCGGCCACAACGCGAAGGCCGCGCTGCTGACGCGCGGCGTGATCGAGATGGCGAGACTCGGTCAGGCGCTCGGCGCCGAGCGCAGGACGTTCTTCGGGCTCTCGGGCCTTGGCGACCTGATGACGACGTGCAGCTCGCCCACGAGCCGCAACCGGACGGTCGGCGAGCGCATCGGCCGCGGCGAGCGCCCCGACGACGTCCTCGGATCGATGGCGCAGATCGCCGAGGGAGTCAAATCAGCGGCCCCCGTGCGTACGCTCGCGCGCGCGAAGGGAATCGACCTCCCGATCGCGGAGGAGGTCTTCCGGGTGCTCCACGAGGGCCGCGCGCCCAAGGACTGCGTCGCGGCGCTCATGTCCCGCGGTCGCAAGGACGAGGCGGAAGACCTCGGTTGACCGCCGGCCGACGGCCGTTCGAGTGGACGGAAGGCGGACGGACATCGAGTTACGGATCGAGGTCCCGTGGCCCCACCGACGGCAAGTCGTGCCTCGCCCGGTGCACGGGACCGTCATCCGCCACCAGCACCTTGGCACGCAACACGAGCCAGCCCCAGATCGAGAAGACGAGCACGCCCGCCACCAACGTCGCGCCGTGGGCCAGAATCGCGAGGTCGTAGGCCGCGTGGACGATCGCGGCGGCGAGCAGGGTCAAACCGGGCCACGCGATGCGCGCCAGGCGCGATTTCGACTCGAACTTGCCCCGGGCCCAGCCGAGCCCCCAGATCGCGGCGAAGACCGAATGAGCCAGCGGCGTCGAGATCGCGCGCGCGAGCCTCGCGGGCCACTCCACGTGCGGCAGATAGAGGACGTTCTCGAAACTCGCGAAGCCGAGTGCGACGGCGGTCGCGTAGACGAGCCCGTCGATCTCCTCGTCGCATTCGCGATGGCGAAAGAACAGCAGCCACGCCGTCAGGAATTTGGCTCCCTCCTCGACGGGCCCGACGGTCAGCAGGCAGAAGCGCGCGACGGAGCCGACGGATTCCCCTTTCTCGGTGGGAAGCCCGAGACGTTCGGCCGCGAGGTAGCCGAGCAGCGCCAGGCCGACGGCGACGGCGCCCGAGAGATAGGCCATCGCGACGAGCCGCAGCGGTTCGGGGTGGCGGTCCTTCCACCGGAAGTAGACGAGCCACACGAGCGCGCCCGCGAGCACGACGCCGACGCCCGCGATCCAGTCCAGGGTGAACGCGTCGGGACCGAACACGGCACGAGTGTATGGGGCGCGCCCGCATCCGCGATGGAGCACGTGCGGATCGACCACGGGACCCGCGTCCGACGCCGGGGATCGCATGCCGACCCGAAAGCGACTCGACGCCGACTCGAAACGGAGCAAAAAAACGAAAGGGGCCCGGAGTTCGCAAGCGAACTCCGGGCCCGACGAGGTCCGACGACGGAAAAAACAGGAAGTCGCGGCGGCCCTTCGAAGTCGTGAGGCGTACCTGAACCCGCGGCGCCACCTTGCGGCGTCGTCGCGGCCCTCGCATGGAATTGCGCGGCGCTTCGAGGATCGTCGTCCGTCACCCGCAGAGCGGTCATGGGTTCCGCTCGGCCCGCGCGGCGTTTTGACGCCCTCCGGGCACTGGATGACGGGCTGTCCCATGCGGCTTTCGCCGAACGGGCGCCCTCCGTGCGCTTTCGCGTTCCTTCCGAGGTCCTTCCAGGCACCCCCGCGCCATCCGGCCGATCTTGCGATCGGGCATCAGACGACGCTTTCTTCCTTGGGCTTTCGTGCCGTACGACACATGCCGGGGCGGCGGTTGCGCGTGATGGGAGGGGTTCCGCCCCTCCCGCGAGCCACGTCCGGGGTTTCGACCCCCATCGCGGCATCACCCACCGTCCCTCCCGATGCCTTGCGGCACCGGAGCGTCCATCGGCTTGCCTCCTCGAGGCCTTCTCCTCGCATCGATCGGACGTCCTTCCGGACGTCTCGGCCCTCCTGTCGTTCCTCACGTCGGTTCGATCGCTTCTCCGGGAAGCGGTCGGACGCGGGCGACTTCAGGGCGTTGTTCTCGACGCGAATGCGTTCGGTCCACCGGGTCGCTCACGGACGAATCCGTGGACGTCTCGGTGCGTCGCTGCCTCCACGAGGTTCTCCCCCCTCGAGCTCTCTCCCCCGGCGTCCTGGCGTCGCGCTTTGGTCGCGCGCGCTCCCCGTCCACGTGAAAATCGTTCGACGTCTCGACCGATCTGCGTCTTCGGGTCTTGCGGATCGCCGGGGTCGGTTCACCCCTCTCGGGGTCACCGGCTCGTCCGGGGTTTTTCACCTTGCGACCGTCGCGGGTTCGTTCCGACCGGCGCGGGGGGCGAGCTCATGGTTTCGCTTCGTGAATCGTGCGCGTTGCATGCGGCGCGATCCACGATGAGCCCCCTCGCATCCGGTCCGGCCGAGGGGATACCTCGTCCCGAACCCGCCGTCCTTGGGTGAACGGCTGCTGCTGAATCTGATCGTCGGAGCCTGTTGTCAAAGAGCGATCGCGCTAACGCACCCCGCGTGCCGAAGTCGCGTGACGACGGGCCCGCACCCACGCCCTTCGCGCGATCTTGTTGCGACGACGGGAGTTGCGTCGCCCCGTACCCGATTCGCCGCGTGATTTTGCGATTCGCGTGTGGTCCCGATCGGGAAACCAGATGCCCAACTCACAGGGGAAGGTCGGGGGAATACGGTCACAACCATGGTGGCAGGAACGGCTTACGCGGAATCCAAATGGTGGATGCCCGTGGGGAATCTCGATGCCCACACGATCTCACCCGCATTCCACCGCTTCTCCACCGAACGCCGATCCGGAAGGCGGCCAGAAGGCGGCCAGAAGGCGGCCAGAAGACGGCACATTCGCGCGCCGCTATCGAAAATCCTCGCGGCGAAGCCCGTGGGTTCGAAGCCGATTGTAGAGCGTGCGACGGTTGAGCCCCGCGTGCTCCGCCGACTTGCCGGCGTTCCCGCGGTACTTCTTGAGCACGCGCTTCAAGTACTCCTTCTCGACCGCCGACGACAGCCGCTCGTGCACGTTGTCGAGCGTGTCCTCGGCGTCGAACGGCGGAAGCGGCGCCCGGCGCGGCGCGACCTTGCGCAGCCTCTCGGGCAGATCCGCCTCGAGGATCGCGGAACCCGTCGCGAGAATCACGGCGCGCTCGACGACGTTCTGAAGCTCGCGGATGTTGCCGGGCCAGGGGTACTCGCCGAGCAGATGGAGCGCACCCCGGTCGAACGACTGGACGTCGCGTCCCTGCTTCTCGGCGACGGTACGACGGAAGACCTCGGCCAGAATGGGCACGTCCTCCGGGCGCTCGCGCAACGGCGGGAGCGTGATCTGGACGACGTTCAGCCGGTAGTAGAGATCCTCGCGAAACGCGCCCGAGGCGACGGCGTCCTCGAGTCGGGTGTTGGTCGCGGCGACGATCCGGACGTTGACCTTGATCAGTTCGGCTCCGCCGACGCGACGAAGCTCGCGCCGCTCGAGCACACGGAGCAGCTTGACCTGCATCGCCGGCGAGACGGTGCCCAATTCGTCGAGGAAGAGCGTGCCCGTGGCCGCCAGTTCGAAGCATCCTTCCTTGCGCCGGTAGGCACCCGTGAACGCGCCCTTCTCATGGCCGAACAGCTCGCTCTCGAGCAGCGTGTCGGTCAGCGCGCCGCAGTTGACCGCGAAGAACGGGCCGTCGCGGCGGTTGGATTGACGGTGGATCGCGGACGCGACGAGTTCCTTGCCCGTGCCGGTCTCGCCGTGGATCAGGACGACGCTGTCGGTCTTGGCGACCCGCGGAATCAAGTCGAACAGCTCGAGCATCCGCGCGTTGCGGCTCGTCAGCTCTTCGAACGTGTACCCCTCGACGACGTCGGCCAACGGCTCGCGGTCGGACGCGGGTCCCGTCCGCGATTCGGACCCGGCGGCGTGCGAGGGGTCGCCGACGTGACTCGTGGTCGATCGCGCCGCGGCGTCTTCGACGCTGGCAGCGAGGACCTCGAGGTCGATCGGTCCCTGGTCCGCCGGCGGGATCTCGACGCATGCGACGTCGGGATGCTCCGACTCGAGCATGTCACGAAACGCCGGGGCGGCGTACCCGGCGCGATCGGCGTCGAGGACGACGGCGCTCGGCACGTCGCTCGCGAGCGCCTCGAGCGCGGCACCACAATCGGTCACGGCGTGGACGCGGTAGCCGCGGCGCCGCAGCGCACTGCCGAGCCGCCCGGCGATGCCGCCGCGACCGACGACGAGGACCTTCGCTCCGGACACCCGCACCCTCCGCCCGCTGTTGAGCACTCGGGTCGCCATGGAAGACCGAAAATCTGACGACCGAACCCTGACGACGTCACGCCCCTCGAGAACCTGCACCTGCGCCAACGCTGCCACCCGTGACCGGACCTTACCGATCGCGCCGATCGAGCGCAAGGCGAGACCCGATCGAATCAACCCGCCTCCGCGCTCGACTCCGGTCAGGAGTCGAGCCCCCGGATGCGCGTGGAGTCACGACGGGTCCGGAGGGGGCGAGGCGCGCGACGGCGGAATCGAGGACGGGACCCGCGTCCGACGCTCGCTCGGTTCGCCGAGCATGCGATCACATCGTCAGTCGATTCGGCCGAACGCGACGATGATGACGATCAGGAGTTCGAGAATCCAAAGGCCCACGATGGCGGGGCCTCCGAAATGAAAGCCCGCGCCCGACGCGAGGAGTCGCACGTCCTCGCCGTCGCGAAGGACGCACTGGATGTGCCCGACGAACCCCGCGCGGCCGCGGACGGCCAGGAGATAGATGTCGTAGGGATCCTTCGGAGAGGCATTCGTCGCGCGAGCGGTCAGCACGTGCTGGATCTCGTCGACGATCTTGAACGTGCGTCCGGTGGACGTCGTGGCGACGCCGTCACCGTCGGCGTCGAGGGCGTGGATGGCGGCCTGGGTGGCCTTCACGTTCTGCATGGCGACCGACGCCGAGGGGCCGTAGATCTGGGCGTAGTGCCGGGATTCGCGCTCGGCGCTAGCCACGTACTCGCCATAGCGGGCGGCAACGCACGTCCCGATCGCCAGCGCCGCGAGGAAGATGCCGCCGATCACGCCTCGATCCGGCGTGCCACCGCCGGAACCGGTCGCGAGTGCTCGGCGAATGGCCCACGCCGCAAGAAACGCGTAGAGCAGCGGGACGCGAAACACATAGGCGCCGAGCCACGCGAGGCCACAGCCGGCGACCAGGGCGGCGACGGCGGCGAGGGCGAAGCCGACCATGCGCGAGCCACCGACGCTGAAGCCGGCACCCGGGCCGGACGGAACGTGATAGTTGATCGAGCCCGCCCTCGATGGCGACGGCTTGGAGACGGGCGCCACATCGGTGTCGCCGAACGACTTGCGCGGCGCGACGGCGGCGGCGGGGACGGAGGTCGGAGCCTGCCGAAGCGTGCCCGTGCGATCGACGATCGCGTGGCACGCCTTGCAGAAAAACGGAGAATTGCCTGCAGCGACGTCGTTTTCGGCACGGCAGTGGGGGCAGGGAACGATCGGCATCGGGGATTCGAGGGGGGCGGGAACCGGAGGGGGCGAGTGAGCAGGACGGGCGCCCCGGGACGGCCTTTCCCGGCGCGACGGGGTGGAGTCCCCCGTTCCGTATCGTATCGACCGGAACCTCGATCGTTCACGAACTCGCGCCTGCGCGATCCCAAGGTAGGCTTCCTCCGTCTCCACCCGCCGGGGCGTAGCGCAGATTGGTAGCGCACCTGAATGGGGTTCAGGAGGTCGCTGGTTCGAATCCAGTCGCCCCGACCATTTTTTGGAAGCCGCTGGAAGTCCAGCGGCTTCCTTC
>JANNRO010000172.1:0-3189 GCA_031401505.1 Planctomycetia bacterium | reverse complement strand
GGTTCAAGCCCCCGATCGTCGTCCTTCGCGCTCGCTGACCGCGAGTCGCCCCCTCCCGCTGCCCTTCCCCATCCGACGACCCGCTCCGTCCGCCCGGAGTTCGGCGCCCCCCGGGGTCGGCCCTACACTCGGGAGGAACGGTGACGCCCATGACCTCGCTCGCGACCACGGCCCTCGACGCCGCCTACGACAAGGCCGCCGCGGGGGAACGTCTGTCGAAGGAGGACGGGCTCCTGCTCCTCGAGCACGGTGACTTCCTGACGCTCGGCTCGCTCGCGACCGAGGTCCGCGACCGCAAGAACCCCGGGCGCGTCGTCACGTACATCGTCGATCGCAACGTGAATTACAGCAACGTGTGCGTCACGTACTGCGCGTTCTGCGCCTTTTATCGCGCGCCCGGTGACCCCGAGGGCTACACGCAGACGTACGAGCAGATCGGCAAGCGCCTGACCGAACTCCGCGCCCAGGACGGACGACAGGTGCTGCTCCAGGGCGGCCACCACCCCGATCTCACGATCGAGTGGTACGAGGGGCTGCTCGGCTACATCCGTAAGCACTTCCCCGAGATCAACATCCACGGCTTTTCGCCCCCCGAGATCACGCACTTCTCCGAGATTTGGAAGATGCCGGTGCCGGAGATCCTTCGTCGCTTCGTGGCCGCCGGACTCGGCTCGGTGCCGGGCGGCGGCGGCGAGATCCTGGTCGATCGCGTGCGAAAGATCATCGCGCCGTTGAAAGCCAACACCGCCGAGTGGTTGGGCGTCATGCGGGCGGCCCACGCGCTCGGGCTCAAGACGTCCGCGACCATGATGTACGGACACGTCGAAACGCTCGCCGAGCGCATCGAGCACTTGGATCGCTTGCGCGCCGTGCAGGACGAGACTCACGGCTTCACCGCCTTCATCGCGTGGCCGTTCCAGAAGCCCCACACGAACCTCGAGCGCAAGGTCCCCGAGTCGTCCGGCGCCTTCGACTACTTGAAGACGATCGCCGTCTCACGCCTCTACCTCGACAACTTCCCCCACGTCCAATCATCGTGGGTCACGCAGGGCCCGAAGATCGGTCAGATGTCGCTCGAGTTCGGCTGCGACGACATGGGTGGCACGATGATGGAAGAGAACGTCGTCTCGGCCGCGGGCACGACCTACTGCATCCCCCCCGACGCGATGGACGCGCTGATCCTCGACGCGGGCTACGAGCCCCGCCGCCGCACGACGCAGTACAAATTGCTCCCCTCCCACATCCTCGACGAGGTGGCCTCGTGAGCACCGTCAAGACGCCGGTCGGTAGCCGTGGGGCCGGTCGGACGACGGACCCGTTGCGCGATCGAAGGCGGCTGCGAGCCCCCGCCGACCTCGCCGACATCGCGACGAAGGTCATCGAGGGCGAGCGACTCTCGCCCGACGACGGGATGCGGCTCTACGCGCACCCCGATCTCCTGGCCGTCGGGCGCATGGCCGATCTCGTGCGCGAGCGCCTCCACGGCGACGCCGTCTACTACAACATCAACCGCCACATCGAGCCGACCAACGTCTGCGCGACGGAGTGCGCGTTCTGCGCGTTCGGCAAGAAGGCCAGCGACCCGGGCGCCTACGAGATGGGTCTCGAGGAGGTCTACGAGCGCGCGGGGCGCTGCGTCGCCGAGGGCGCGACCGAGGTGCACATCGTCGCAGGGCTGCATCCGCAGTTCGATCTACCCTGGTACGAAGAGATGCTCCGCGGGTTGAAGGGCCGATACCCCTCGCTTCATTTGAAGTGCTTCACCGCCGTCGAGATCGCCTACTTCGCCAACCACCACAAGTTGTCGCACGAGACGGTACTCCAACGGCTGATGGCCTCCGGCCTCGACTCGATGCCCGGTGGCGGCGCCGAGATCTTCCATCCCGACGTCCGCACCAAGATCTGCGACAACAAGTGCGACGCCGACGAGTGGATCTCGATCCATCGCAAGGCTCACGCGAAGGGATTGAAGAGCAACTGCACGATGCTCTACGGGCATCTCGAGCGCGACGAACACCGCGTCGATCACGTGATGCGGTTGCGCGCGCTCCAGGACGAAACCCATGGCTTCCAGGCGTTCATCCCGCTCGCGTTCCATCCGCAGAACACGCAGTTGTCGTATCTGCCGGGCCCGTCGGGTCGGCTCGACCTGCGCGTGACGGCGGTCTCGCGTCTGCTCCTCGACAATGTCCCGCACGTCAAGGCGTACTGGATCATGCTCGGCGAGAAGAACGCACAGATCGCATTGGCATTCGGCGCGAACGACTTCGACGGCACCGTCGCCGAAGAGAACATCGTCCACATGGCGGGGGCCGAGAGCCCGCAGGCGCTGACCGTCGCACAAATCCGCCACCTGATCCGCGAAGCGGGTCGCACGCCGGTCGAGCGCGACACGCTCTACAACGTGGTCCATCGCGAGAAGGCGCCCGCGTGAACGTCGAGCCGCCTCGTCCCCCGGATGGTGTCAGGGTCGTCGGTCCTGGCGGGACCTTCGAACCACCGCCGTCTGCCTCGGGATTCCTCCGCCCGCGTCGCAAGACCCGCGAGGTTCGCGTCGGAAATCTCATTCTCGGCGGCAACAACCCGATCCGCGTCCAGACGATGACCAAGGGCGACACCGGCCTCGTCGACGACACCTTCGACGAGATCATCGGACTCGAGGCGACGGGCTGCGAACTGGTCCGCGTCTCGGTCCCGACGATGCGCGAAGCGAGGGTGCTCGGCGAGATCAAGCGTCGGATCAAGATCCCGTTGGTCGCCGACATCCACTTCTCCGCGCCGTTGGCGCTCGAAGCGATCGCGCAGGGCGTCGACAAGGTCCGCATCAATCCGGGCAACATCGGCACCCGTGAGGAGGTCGAGAAGGTCGTGCGGGCCGCGAAAAACAGGGGCGTCGCGATGCGGATCGGCGTCAACTCGGGGTCGATCCGCGAGAGAAAGGCCCTCGAGGTCAAGAACACGACGGAGGACCTGGCCGGACTCTGCGTCCGCGAGGCGCTCTACCACGCCGAGATCTTCGAGAACCTAGGCTTTCGCGACTATCTGATTTCGATCAAGGGGCACACGGTGCCCTTGACCGTCGAGGCCAACCGTCGCCTCGCGGCCGTTTGCGACATTCCCCTTCACCTGGGCGTCACACACGCCGGGTCGTCGGAGCCGTCGACGATCAAATCGAGCGCGGCCTTCGGC
>JANNRO010000171.1:0-31316 GCA_031401505.1 Planctomycetia bacterium | reverse complement strand
ACTCCGAGGACCGCGCTCCGTGCGAGCCCGCGCAAGCGAGGGAGGCCCCATGGCGGCCCACAAACGAGCACCCGAGATGGCGCAGGGTGCTCGGGCCGCCCGGCCTTCCTGTGGCCGCGAGGGCCGACATCGCGCAGCCCGGGCCGCACGGTCGCGGTCCTACGACCCGGGCGGGCGGACGTAGACCCACTCAAACGGATGATCGTCAATGCCCTTGGCGGGCGGGGAGATGTAGGAGGCGATCTTGCCGACTTCGAGGACGGGGTGCATGAGGCCCGCGACGTAGGAGAGATCGTCGTCGGTCGGGAGCCAATGCGCCTTGCCCGCGTCGAAGGCGTCCCTCGAAATCGGATTGCCCTGCGGATCGTAGGTTCCGTCGGCGTAGATCCCGACCGCGCGTCGAAAACGGCGCGAGGGAAGCGTCAGGCGTTCGGCGCGACCGGCCTTCTCGAGGACGCGGTTCCAGCGCCCCGCCACGAACTCGCAGTCGCCGGCGTAGTTGTCCCGCAGCACCTCGTTCATCGCGTTGCGCAGCGGGACCGCTTCGGTCACGATCCTGCCGTCGACGAGCACGGGCAGGTCGTAGTGCCCTTCGAGGGCGAGATGGTCGGCGTACTGCTCCTCGCGGTAGCGGCCCTTGACGCCCGATGCGAAGAACTCCGCCGCGTTGCTCGAGCGTTCGCCGCCGAAGAGATCGAGCGACGACGTGTACCAGTGGTTCAGATACCGCTGGATCGTGCCGAGGTCGATCGCGTGCTCGGCCCGTACCTTCGCGACGTCGGTGCCGACCTTGTTCATGATCTCGGCGGTGCGCTGGATGATGCGACCGACGCCCGTCTCGCCGACGAACATGTGGTGCGCTTCCTCGGTCAGCATGAAGCGGCACGTGCGCGAGAGCGGATCGAATCCGGACTCGGCGAGTGCCAACAACTGGAACTTCCCGTCGCGGTCGGTGAAGGTCGTGAACATGAAGAACGCGAGCCAGTCCTTGATCGGCTCGTTGAAGGTGCCCAGGATGCGGGGGTTGTCGGCGTTGCCCGACCGGCGGCGCAGGAGATCCTCGGCCTCTTCGCGGCCGTCGCGGCCGAAGTAGGTCTGGAGGAGGTAGACCATCGCCCAGAGGTGACGCCCCTCCTCGACGTTGACCTGGAAGAGGTTGCGCAGGTCGTACAGGCTCGGCGCCGTCTCGCCGAGGCGTCGCTGCTGCTCGACGCTCGCGGGTTCGGTGTCGGCCTGCGTCACGATGATGCGGCGAAGCATGTTGCGGTACTCACCGGGCACCTGCTGCCATACGGGCTTGCCCATGTGGTCGCCGAACCCGATCTTGCGATCGGCCTCGGGTTCCGCCAGGAAGATGCCCCATCGGTAGTCGGGCATCTTCGTGAAGCCGAAGTTGGCCCAGCCCTCGCGATCGACGCCGATCGCGGTGCGGAGGTAGACGTCGTGGGCCTGGAAGCCCTCCGGTCCCATCGACTTCCACCAGTCCACGAAGCGGGGCTGCCACTCCTCGAGGGCCCGCTGGAGGCGCTTGTCGCCCGCGAGGTCGACGTTGTTCGGGATCTTTGCGGTCAGGTCGACGTTGGTTGCCATGGCAGTTCCTTCTCCATCCCTGCAATTTTCATCCGGGGGCAAGGCACGATGTTGGTTTACGAATACGACGGTGCGCGATCACGAGCAGGACCGGCGTCCATCCCCGACGAAAATTGCCGGGATGGAGCCTCAGGTCCTTCTCCAGTCGAACTCGGGACGAAGCGGCTTGCCGTAGAGCGAGAGTGCACCGCGTTCGCCGACGGCATTGGGACGGATGAAGATCCAGTTCTGCCAGGCGGAGAGCCGCCCGAAGATCTTGGTCTCCATCGTCTCGGGGCCGGCGAAACGGAGATTGGCCTCCATCCCGGTCAGGCCGTCGGGCGAGAGGCTGACGCGCTCCTCGATCGCCATGCGCACCTCGTCGTCCCAGTCGATCTCGTCGGGGGCGAACGTCGCGAGGCCGAGCGCCGATGCCGTTTTCGCGTCGATCGGCCCCGTGTGCGCGAGTGCTCGATCGACGGCCGTCGGGTCGTAGAGGAACCGGGTCGCGAGCCGGGACAGTCCGTTGGGCATGGGGAACGCACCCGCGTTCGAGGCCGTGACGCCGAGCCGCGTCTCCCCGTCGGCGTCGTCCTTCACGTAGAGGCGATCGGCCGCAAGCGCCAACTCGAGGAACGTGCCGACGAAGCACGACCCGGGCACGGCGAGCGCGAAGAACGTCTTCGCCGTGAGGTCGAACCGCTTGAGCGTCCGGCGCACGAAGCCGCGGACCTCGGAGACGAACCAGTCGTCCTTCTCCGACTCGAGTAGGGCGTCCACCGCGCGCACGACGGCGGGATCGCCCTTCGTCTCGAGAAGTACGAGGCCGACTTCGGGCCGGTTGAAGCGAAGATCGAAGAGCGCGTCTTCGAGTTCCCGGAAGGCCCGGAGAATCCACCAATCGGTTCCCTGTGCGCGGGCCTGCGTGGCGCTCTCGGGTTGGACGCCTTCGGGGGCCCGGACGACGAGGCGCGCCGTGCGGGCCGTCCGATCGACCACGTAGGTCACGTGACGATACGTCGCGCCGGTCGGGCCGTACGAGGCGCCGAGCGGCTTCCAGGGCACGCCGGGTCCCCGGCGATGCGACCACTTCGCCCCCTGCGAAGCGACGACGTCGTGAAGCCGCTTTTCGACGGCCTCCTTGAATTTCGACGACGGGATCGCGTCGTCGACCAGCCGCCACTCCTTCGCCCGCCGGCCCTTGACGCCCTCCGCCAGCGTCGAGAAGACGTCGGCCAGATCGCGGCGCACTCGGCGCTTGTCGACGAGGCGCGTCAACCCGCCGGTCCCCGGCAACACGCCGAGCAGCGGCACTTCGGGCAGCGCGACCGTGCTGTTGCCGTCGTCGCGCAGGAGGATCTCGTCACAGGCCAGCGCCAGTTCGTAGCCTCCGCCCGCGCACGGACCGTTGACCGCGCAGACGCTGTGGATGCCCGAATGGATCGACGCGTCTTCGAGCGAGAGCCGCGTCTCGTTGGTGTACTTGCAGAAATTGACCTTGAACGCGTGCGTCGAGGAACCCAGCATGAAGATGTTGGCACCCGAGCAGAAGACGCGGTCCTTCGCGCTCGAGACCAGCAGCACCCGCACCTCGGGATGCTCGAAGCGCAGGCGTGCGATCGCGTCGCAGAGTTCGAGGTCCACGCCGAGGTCGTACGAGTTGAGCTTCAACTCGTACCCGGGGCGCATGCCGCCCTCCTCCGCGACGTCCATGGCGAGACGCGCGATGGGTCCCGCGACGCTCAAGTGCCAGTGGCGATACCTGTCCGGCGAGGTTTCGAATCGGATCGGCGTGTCGGGCGTGGCGGGGGCGTGGTCTTGGCCCATGGGGGCGAGGCGCTCCATGATTGGATCGGAAGGCAGCAGATCGGAAGGCGAGGAATCATACTGCTTGACATGCCAATCGCAATGGAACTATATTGCGTGTGTGTCGATTCGATCCGAGACCCTCCCCGACCCCTTCCTCGTTCGCCTCGGTCGCGCCGTTCGCGCGCAACGGCATCGGCGGGAATGGACCCTCGACGCGCTCGCCGGCGCCGCGGGGCTGTCGACGCGGTTCCTGACGGATGTCGAGGCGGGACGGGGAAACATCTCGGTCTCGCGACTTCACGACCTCGCGCGGGCACTCGGATGTCGGATTCGAGACCTCGTCGACGAGGAAGGGGCGCTTCGGGTCGCACTGCTCGGCTTGCGCGGGGCGGGCAAGAGCACCGTCGGAAAATTGCTCGCCACGCGACTGGGCGCTTCCTTCGTCGAACTCGATCAGCGGGTCGAGGAATCGGCCGGGTTGCCGCTCGCCGAGATCTTCGCCGTCCACGGCGAGGCCTACTATCGCCGCGTCGAACGCGAGACGCTGCGTCGTGTGCTCGCCGAAGACGGCCCGCTCGTGATCGCGGTGGGGGGGAGTCTCGTCACCGATCCCGAGACGTTCGCGCTGCTCGCCGGCGCGACGACGACGGTCTGGTTGCGCGCCCAACCGGAGGAGCACATGGGCCGTGTCGCCGCGCAGGGCGATCTGCGCCCGATGGCCCGGCGCAGCAACGCGCTGGCCGAACTCGAGGCCATCCTCTCGGCCCGCGCGCCGCTCTATGCGCGCGCGGACCGATCGGTCGTGACGTCGGGGCTCGCGCCCGACGCCGTCGCCGACCGCGTGCGCGAGCTCGTCACCGCTCCCGGGGTCACTTCGTCGCGGTGAGCTTCTCGAGGACTCGCTCGAGCGACGCCATGTCGTAGGTCTTCGACTCGTTGATCCGAGCCCAGCGGAGTTTTCCCTCGGCGTCGATGATGGTCAGCTGCGCGTCCCACTTGATCTTCGCGGCGTCGAGAAACTCCTTCGTCACGATCCCGCACGGCGGGAGGCGTTCGGGCGACTGTCCGACGAGCTTCGTCACGCCGGTGGCCTCCTGCTCGGGGGTGAGCCCCTCCTCGATCTTCATCGTGTCGACGTTGTAGTGCTTGTACGTGACGACCGCGATCACGTTGACCTTGTCGCCCATCTTCTTCCGGATCATCTCGAGCGCGGCGAGCTTGCGATCGACGTTCGCCGACTGGACCGACCAGTACGTGAACAGGGTCACTCGGTCGTAGGCCTTCGGCAGCACCGAGCCCTCGGGGCCGACGCTGACGACGACGTCGAGCGCCGGCGCCGGCGTACCGATCGCGTCGAGCAACTCGGACGTCCACTTCACCTTGTCCGACTGCTTGTCGAGGCCGGGACCGAACTTGGCGACGGCTGCCTTCGCCTTGTCGATCTCGCCGTTGGCGAGGTGGAGGTCGACCAGGTTGGAGAGCGCGCGAAACTGCTTCTCCGCCGCGCGCTCGAAGGACGCGACGGCCTTCGCGTCGTCGCCGAGCATGCGTTCGGCCTGTCCCTGTTCGGTATTCGAGTCGAGCGCGGCGACCGACGTCGGAAACTCCTCGCGGAACTTCTCCGCCGCCGCGATGGACTTCGCGAACTCGCGCGCGTTGAACCACACCTCGATCAGCGCGCCTCGGGCGGTCTCGCGGTTGGTCAGGTTGTTCGCGAGCGCCTTTTCGTCGCCGTCGGGCGGGCGGTACCCGCAGAACTGCTCGAACGTCGCCGCCGCCTTCGGGTAATCCTCGCCGCGCTGCCACATCCTCCCGAGCCAGAAGAGATCCTTGCCGACGGTCCCCTTGCTCTGCCAGTAATCCGCCCGGCCGCGGCAGTGCTTGGCGCCGCGTCCCTTGCAGATGCCCCAGTCCTTGAAGATGCTGTCGTTGTCGAACTCGGGCTTCTTCGCCTTTTCCTTCGGGGCGTCCATCCCCGGTTCCGGCGTCGGCACCGGGTCTTCGGCGAAGGCGGCCGATTGGAACGGCGACGAGACGAGGGCAAGGGACACGGCGGCCAGCAGGGCGGAACGAAGGCGAAGCATCGGATGGCTCCCGGCGGGCGGTCGTTCGGTGCCCGCGGACGGGAGGGGACGGTACCACCGGGGAAACCCGCTTCCATGCCGTCGGGGGGAGCCGCCAGAGGAAGCCCGTCCGGGGGCGACGAGGACGGGAACGGCGGACCCGGGACGTGGCCCGGGCCCGGGGGGGCACTCCACCCGGGGGCCCCGGTCGGCCGATAGGAATGTCCACGCAATCCGACAGGCACCCGACGCGGACCCACGAACCACCGAACATGGAACTCGCCGAACTCCTCCAATTCACCAAAGAGTCTGGCGCCTCGGACCTCTACATTTCCGCGGGTGCTCCCGTGATGGTGCGCATGCACGGCGACGTCCGCACGCTCGAGATCCCCGGGATGCCGCCCGACGGCCTGCCCCGGGCCGAAGTCGAGCGGATGATCGGAACGATCCTGACGCCCGAGCAGGCGACGCGGTTCGCCGAGAACATGGAATCGGACCTCGCGGTCGCGATCCCGAACGCCGGGCGATTCCGCGCGAACGTGTTCCAGCACGAGCGGGGTTCGGGCGGCGTCTTCCGCGTCGTGCCCGGCTCCCCCAAGACGCTCACCGAACTCGACATGCCGCCGATCCTCGGCGAGTTCTGCGAGAAGCCGCACGGTCTCGTACTCGTCACCGGACCGACGGGCTCGGGCAAGAGCACGACGCTCGCCGCGATGGTTGACCGGGTCAACGCGACCTATCCGGGTCACATCATCACGATCGAGGACCCGATCGAGTTCGTCCACCGGCCCAAGCAGTGCATGGTCCACCAGCGCGAAGTCGGACAGAACACGAAGTCGTTCTCGGCGGCGCTGCGCAGTTCGCTGCGCGAAGACCCCGATGTGATCCTCGTGGGCGAGATGCGTGACCTCGAGACGATCGAGCTCGCGTTGACCGCCGCCGAGACCGGACACCTCGTCTTCGCGACGCTGCACACGTCGTCGGCGTGGAAGACCGTCGATCGCATCGTCGCGGTGTTCCCGAGCGATCAGCAGGAGCAGGTCCGCACGCAGCTGGCGGGCAGCCTCGAGGCGATCGTCGCGCAGGTGCTCTTGAAGCGCGCCGACGGGAAGGGTCGCGTCGCGGCCCACGAGATCTGCGTCGCGACGCAGGGCGTCAAGGCGCTGATCCGCGAGAACAAGATCTTCCAGATCCAGTCCGCCCTCCAGACGGGCTCGAAGGTCGGCATGCAGACGCTCTCGCAGTCGATCGCGAGGCTCTGCTCCGAGGGCAAGATCACGCGAGCCGTGGCCGAAGAGGCCCAGATGCAATACTGCGGAGCGGTCGACCTCCTGGTTTCCGGTCCCGCCGCGGGTGCTCCGCCGCCCGGCATCCCGCGCCGAACGTTGAGCTCGGTCGGATAGCGATCAGCGGACGATCCGGCGCCCGCGATTTCGTACCGCGAGCGCGATCCGGGGTTCAATGAGCCACGACGGCCCGGGGGGGCGCGCTCGTACGAATCGACGGAGATCCCGATGTTTCGCCTGCCCCCCTGGATCGCCTACGTCGGTGCAACGTCGCTCGCGCTCGCGGGCGTGCTCGGTTGCGGTGGAGGCGGAGGCGGGAGCGGCGGCAGTGGGGGTGGGGGCGGCGGGGGAGGGTTCGGGCTTACGACGCGCGCCCTCGTCACCCGACTCACGTTCCCGTTGTCGGTCCCGACGCCCGGGAGCGTGGACCCGATCGACGCGTTCCCGGCGCTCACCGCAAACTTCGCGTCGCCGATCTTCGTGGCGGCCGCGCCCGGTGACAACAGCCGTCTCTTCGTGGTCGAGCAGCGCGGGCGCATCCGCGTGATCACCAACTCCACCGCGACGACGGCGTACACGACGTTCCTCGACATCACCGATCGCGTGACCGCGAACATGGGCGAAGAGGGGCTGCTCGGCTTCGCCTTCGATCCCGCGTACGCGACGAACGGCCGTTTCTACGTCAACTACATCACGGCCGGCGCCTCGCCACGCGACACCGTCGTCTCCCGCTTCACCCGCACCTCGGCGACGACGGCCGATCCCGCGTCGGAGGTCGTCCTCCTTCGCTTCTCCCAGCCCTATTCGAATCACAACGGGGGCATGCTCGCGTTCGGACCCGACGGGTACCTCTACGTCTCCACGGGTGACGGCGGTTCCGCCGGCGATCCCGGCAATCGAGCCCTCGACCTCGGGCAGGTGCTCGGGAAGATCCTCCGCATCGACGTGAACACGACGGCACCGCCGCTCGCCTACGGCATCCCCTCGACCAATCCCTTCGTCGCGACGGCGGGTGCGAGGCCGGAAATCTTCGCGTACGGCCTGCGCAACCCCTGGCGCTTCTCGTTCGATCGCGTCAGCGGCGCGCTCTGGTGCGGCGACGTCGGTCAGGGCAACCGCGAAGAGATCGATCTCGTCACGATCGGGGGCAACTACGGTTGGAAGGCCCGCGAGGGCACGCAGGTCTACTCGGTCCCCGATCTCGGCCGCGGTCCGTTCATCGCGCCGATCCACGACTACAGCCACGGCACCGGAAGCTGCGTCGTCGGCGGCTACGTCTATCGCGGCGCGTCGGTGCCGTTCCTGTACGGGGCGTACGTCTACGCCGACAATGGAGCCGGACAGGTCTGGGCGCTCTCGACCGACGGCACGAGCATGACCGCGAACGTCGAGATCACGAGTCTCTCGGGCATTTCGTCGTTCGGAGAAGACGCAGCGGGCGAACTGCTCATCTGCCGTCACGGCACGGGTCGCATCCAGAAACTCGTTCCTCGCGTGGCGGGGGGCGGCGGCGCCTTTCCGCAGACGATCTCGGCGTCGGGGATCTACGCCGATCTTTCGACGCTCGAACCGAGCGAGGGTCTCGTGCCCTACGACGTCAACGCGCCGCTCTGGTCCGACGGGGCGTCGAAGGACCGCTACCTCGCGTTGCCGGGCGTCGGGCGCATGGGTTTCAGCGAGAACGGAGCGTTCTCCTTTCCCGTCGGCACGGTGATCGTCAAGACGTTCCGGCTGCCGCTCGTCGTGGGCGATGCGTCGACCGCCGTCAAGACGGAGACGCGCGTGCTCCTGCTGACGCCGGGAGGCTGGGAGGGCTACTCGTATCGCTGGCGCGCCGATCAGACCGACGCCGATCTCCTGACGGGGGCCGACACCCGAACCTTCACCGTCACCGACCCGGCGGCGCCCGGCGGCACGTTCGAGCAGTCCTGGCGCTTTCCGAGCCGGGGCGAATGCACACGGTGCCACACGGCGGCCGCGGGCTTCGTTCTCGGGCTGACGACGCGACAGCTCAATCGCGACTTCGACTACGGGGCGATCGTCGACAACCAACTCCGCTCGTGGGACCACATCGAGCTTTTCGACACGCCTCTGCCCGATTCGAGCGTGCTCCCCGCCCACCCCGAGGTCTCGAACACGTCGTCGCCCGTCGCGGGCCGGGCCCGCGCCCATCTCGATGCGAATTGCGCGATGTGCCACCGTCCCGGAGGCCCCTCGGCGGCCGCGATCGACCTCCGTTCGACGGTTTCGACGTCGGCGATGAACGTCGTCGGCGTCACGCCGCAGTTCGGCAACGTCGGGCTTCCGAGTCCGTTCCTCGTGCAGTCGGGGAACCACGCGAATTCCGTCCTCTGGCTCCGCATGCACGCGTTCGATGCCAACCGCATGCCTCCGCTCGCGTCGTCGGTCGCCGACCTGTTCGGCGAGGCGCTGCTCGCGCAGTGGATCGACGGGGGCCCCTGATCGAGCGGCCGTCCCTTGCGCCGCGGGTGGGGCGCCCGACCCTTCTTCCGGGCCGTCCTTTCGGGTCCCGGGTCCTGCCGTAAGATCGGGGGATGAGCCCGAGCGCCCCCCAACTCACCTGCCCTCGTTGCGTCAACACGAAGATGCTGCCGCAGGTCTGGAACGGTGTGCGTGTCCATATCTGCATGCAGTGCGGCGCGAACTTCTTCCAGGCGGGAGAACTCGCCGCCTGGGAAGGGTGGTCGTGGGACATGCCGCCCTCGCTCGAAGGCGTGGCCGTTCAACACCGGGTGAGCGTCCTGTGCCCCGCGTGTGCCGGGCGTATGGACAAGTTCCGCTTCCCGATCGACCCGCCGCTCGAGCTCGAGCGATGCGGGGCGTGTCAGGGCATCCTGCTCGATTTCGAGGAGATCCGTCGGATTCCTGCGGTCGGCAAGTGGGCTGCGGCACGAGCGAAGCCGAAGAACTGATCGTGCGCCACGCGTGTGGTCGGAGGATGGTCGCCGTATGAGAGTCCACGTTTCGCCGCGCATCGTCGGTCGCAAGGACACGATCTCGGTCCTCGAGATCGAGTTCACGTCGAAGGCCCGCCGCGTCAAGGTGCGGGGCACCGACCGGCTCGAACCGCTCGACCTCACCGGCATGCGCACGGGCGGGACCTACGACGTCAACGAAACCCTGCCCCGAGTTCATGTCCCGCTGCGCGTCATGAAGGACGGCCCGGGTCGCGCGCATTTGTACGTGACGCTCGAGGATGCGGCGGGCGCGCTCGCGCAGGAGTCCTGGGAGGGTGACGTCGTCTTCGACGCGCCGCCCGTCGAAGCCGAGAACCGACGCACCGCGTTGCTGCTCGGGGTGTTCACCGCCGTCGTGGGCGCGATCGTCTGGTTCGTAGGCCTCCCGCTGCTGCGCGCCCGCAACCCACAGGTGCCCCAGCTCGCGGGACTCTCGCGCGCGGTCGCGGAGAAGACCTTGAAGGACCGGGGCATCGCGCCGGTCGTGATGTTCGTCGACGCGACGAGGGACTCCGAGGTCGGGACCGTGCTCGCGCAATCGCCCGGCCCTGATTCGTTGGTGGACCGCAACTCGACCGTCACGATCAGCGTGGCTCGTGGCGTCGCCGAGACGGGGAATCTCGTGCCTTCCCTCGTCGGTCGCACGGAGGAGGAGGCCTCGACGGCGCTCGCCGGAACGGGATTCCGGCTCGACACGGTGGCGGAGGATTCCTCGCCGGAACAAGTCGGGCGTGTCATTCGCCAACTGCCGGCGGCGCGCGCGCACGCCGCCGCTGGTTCGAAGATCGAGATCGTCGTCGGGCGGGCGCCCGCGGCGACTCCTCCCGTCGACCCTACCCCTCTGGTCCCGCCGCCCCCTCCGCCCGCGGTCTCGGTTCCGGTGCTGACCGGCAAGACGCGAGCCGAGGCCGAAGAGGCGGTTGCAGCGGCCGGACTCGTGCCGGTCGTCGAATGGGTCGAGTCCGCGGCCGCAGCGGTCGGCTCGGTGCTGAGTCAGGAACCGTCCCGCGACACGTCACTTCCGGTGGGATCGACGGTGACCTTGCGCGTCGCCAAGGCTCCGGCGGTCGTGGTCGAAGTTCCGAAGCCGCCGGTCGTTCCGCCGGTCGTTCCGCCGGTCGTACCGCCGGTTATCGCCGTCGTTCCGAAACCCCCGGCCGTTCCGAGCATCCCTCCGAGCATTCCGCGCCCGCCGGTGGCCATTCCTGCGGAAAAGCGCGCGCCCGATGTGCTGGGACTCACCCAGTCGGCCGCCGAGAAGGCGATCCGGGCCCTCGGACTCGAGCCCCGCGCCGCGACCGAGGACGTCGAAGCCGGCGACCCCGAGGGACTCGTGCTGCGTCAAGTGCCGCTCGCGGGTGACGCGTCCGCGGACGGACTGGTTGCAATTTACGTAAGTCGACGCACGCCGGCGATCGAGCCGCCCGTTACGCCGCCGGTTACGCCGCCCGTCGTCAGCCCTCCGATCGTTCCGCCGGTGGCGACGATGCCCGACGTACCGCCGGTTCCGCCGGCACCGACGTTGATCGCGATGCCCGACGTGCTGGGGCGCCGATTCGACGACGCAAGACGCGTCGTCGAGGACGCCGGGCTCGTGCTGGGTGCATCGGTCGACGAAGAGGTCGAGGAGGCTCAGATCGGGCTCGTCTTGAGCCAGGAACCACCTGCCAACGGCATGGTCGCGAAGGGGACGTCGGTTCACCTTCAAGTGGGCGTTCGCACGCCCTCCGTCGCGCCCGCGCCTGCGATTCCCGAGGTCCCGATTCTTCCGGCGCCCCCCCCGACGCCGCCCGGGCTCGGGATTCCGATTCCGCCGCCGGTTTCCACGAACACCGCCCCACCGATCCTGCCGGGGCCATCCACGACGCCGCGACCCCCGACGCCGCCCGTCATCTACACGACCCCGCCGCCTCCGGTCGCGCGGCCCGCGACACCCATCGTCGCCGCAGCGCTCGGCGCCGAGACGCGCCGGGTTCCCGATTTCACCGGCCGCGACGGAGGGGACGCGATTGCCGCGGCCATCGCCGAGGGGTTCGTTCCGACCGTCGTCGCCGATCGCGACGCGCGTGCGGCCGCAGGTCGCGTGCGTGTCCAGTCGGTTCCCGCGGGCACGGCCCTTCGCACCGGTTCGCCGTTGACGTTGTCGGTCGGCGGCGGCTTTGCCTCGACGATGATCGACGTTCCCAACGTCGTCGGCCAGTCCACGACGGCCGCCGCCGCCCAACTTGCGCGCTTCGGGATCCAGGCCCAGATCGTCCCGGTGCGCGGCCGGCCCGGCGTGTTCACGCCGGGCAACCAGATCGTCGTCGCGCAGACGCCGGCCGGACGCGTGACGCCGCAACTCGCGGGCTACGTGCGCCTCTTCGTCGTCGTGCCGTAGGAATTACCCTCCGGCGCGCTTGGCGGCGATTCCGAGCGTTGCGAGCACGTCCACGATCCGGTCGCGGTGATCGCCCTGGATCTCGACCACGCGACCCTTGACCGTGCCGCCGGCACCGCACTTCGATTTCAGCGCCTTCGCGATTTCCTCGATGCGCGCCGGGTGACCGGTGAGGTTGTCGACGACGCTGACCACTTTGCCTCCTCGTCCCTGCCGCTCGAGGCGCACGCGTGCCGGACCGGTCGGCGGCGTCTGGAGTGGGGACTTCGGGGAAGGCGCGTCCGGCTTCTCACCCGGTGCCCCGTCGCTGCTCCAGACCACCGTACGGTCGTTCATGGGCGTTCTCCGCTCGCCGATCGATTGCCGATCGCCGTGATCTGGCCGAATACCATAGGGGACCGATGTCCCGACGTCTCTCCCTCTTCGCGTGGTGCCTGCTTCCCGCGTTGCTGGCGGCGGCCGGCGACTCTCCCCCCGGCCAGGGGCCGCCGGCCCGGCCGCTCGAAGAGGCGTTCCTCCCGACGGTCGAGCTTCGGGTGAACGAGTTCCGGTCCACCCGTCCCGACGCCGACGGGCGCGGCGTGATCGTCGCGATCCTCGACACGGGCGTCGACCCCGGGCACCCGCGGCTTTCGACCACGACGACGGGGGAACGGAAGATCATCGATCTCCTCGATGCAACCGACGACGGTGTCGTGGCGCTCGATACGCCGATCGAGCGCATCGGGGATCGGGCCGTCGGCAAGAGCGGCCGATTGCTCGACCTCGGCACCCACGTTCGTCCGGGCAAGAAGGCGGCGCTCGGGTTGATCGACGCCCATTCGGTCCTGCCGAGCGACCTCGTCGATCGACTCCGGACCAAACGTCGCGAGCGGCTCGACCTCGCGGTGCGCCGTGCGAAGGAAGCGGGCGGGTTTCCGTTCGCCCCGCGGGACAAGGAGGCCCCCGACGCCGCGCAGGCGCGCCGGGAGGCCGAACTCGACGCGCGGGCCGCGCTCCCCGACGAGACACCCGTGTTCGACGTCCTCGGGATCGAGACCGCCGAGGGACCGCGCATCGTCATCGACGTCGACGCCGACGGGGATCTCGCCGAAGAGATGGAACTCGCCGAGTACGCGCTCCGCGGAGATTGGGTAACGCTCAAGGACGACGCCGAATTGAACGTCGCCGTCCGTCCCGAGGCCGATCTCACGCGCGTGCGAATCCTGTTCGACGGGGCCGGTCACGGGACGCACGTTGCCGGCATCGTCGCGGGTCATGACCCGGCGGGTGGATCGCTCGAGGGGGTGGCGCCCGGCGCCCGCATTCTCTCGATCAAGATCGGCAACTCGCGCTTCGGCTCCGCCACGACGAATCTCGCGATCGTCCGCGCGCTCGAATGGGCCGGACGGCGCGGCGCGTCGATCGTCAACCTGTCGTTCGGCGGGCCTTCGTTCGTCGGCGACGCGAGTTCGGCCGACGCACGCGCCGCCGACGAGGCGATCGAGCGGTACGGGCTCCTCTGCTGCTTCTCGGCCGGCAACGAGGGTCCGCTGCTCTCGACCGTCGGCTCTCCCGGCACCGCACGCCGTGTGCTCTCGGTCGGGGCCTACGTCTCGCCGGCGACGATGTGCTGTGCCTACGGCCGCCTCGATCGAGAGGCCGGCGAGCGCTTGTTCGTGTTCTCGAGCCGAGGGCCGCTGCCCGGTGGCGACCTCGGGATCTCGGTCCTGGCGCCCGGTTCCGCCTGGAGCACCGTGCCGCCCTGGCAATTGATCCGTGGAGACAACTGGCACGGAACCAGCATGGCCGCGCCCGAGGTTTCGGGAGCCGCGGCGCTCCTCGTTTGCGCCGCCAGCGCCGAGAAGATCAAGACGACACCGTTGCGCCTCGTTCGCGCGCTGCGCGCGTCGGCTCGGCGAATCCCGGGACTCATGTCGTGCGAGCAGGGCGCCGGACTCGTGCAGGTCGATCGCGCGTACGACGCGCTGGTCGCGATGCGGGCGCTCGCCGAAGATCGCCGCCTCGAGGCCCGGACCGAGAACGAGACCGGATCGGGCGGCGGGATCTACCTCCGAGGACTCGACGGCATCGAGCCCGTCGATCGTCGGATTCAGGTCGGCGTCGATTGGCCGCGCGACGTCACCAACGAGGAGCGCACGGCCTACGAGCGTCGGCTCGTGCTGTCGTGCGACGCGCCGTGGGTCGAGATCCCTCCGCGCTGCGGCGTCAACGCGAGCGGCGGCGGCTTTCCCGTGCGGATTCATCCGAAAACGCTCGGCGCGGGCGTCCACGAGGCGCTGATCCGCGCGATCGACCCCGATCGTCCGGAGGAGGGGCCGGTTCTCGAAGTGCCCGTCACTGCCATCCGTCCGGCGCCGCTGGACGCCGATGCGCGATTTCGGGACGTGGTCACCATCCAACCCGGGGAGCGCGTGGCGCGATTTTTCCGCGTCCCGTCGGGCGCTTCGTCGCTTCGCGTGCGGTTGAAGAGCGGGTTCGCGGGCCGTCAGACCTTCACGCTCGCCGCCGGATCGCTCGACGTCTGGAGACGGCCGCCCGATCGCGTGGCCGAACGGCGAATCGATCTCGATCCGGGTGCCGAGACGCAGGTGTCGGCTTCGGTGGCGCCCGACGCGGTCGCCGAGGTCGTCGTGTTCTCGCACTGGAACGGGAACGGCGTCGGCGAGCTCACGCTCGAGGTTTCGTTCGCAGGGCCGGTTTCGCCGGAGTCGGAGGTGCGCGTGGGACCCGGCGTCGACGTGGCGCTGGTGCGTCTCTCGAGTCCGCTCGCGCCCCTTCGCGCCGACGTGTCGGCGGTGCTCGACCAACTCGTCGAGCGGCCGGTCGTCACGAAGGACGTGGGTCCCGACGCGAATTCGGATCCCGTGCTCGGCGGCGACCGCCTCTTCGTCTCGACGCAGCGCTTCTCGGTCGAGGTGCGCGACGGGGAGACGGCGACGGTCGTGCCGCTCGGTGACGCGGCGCTCGACGAATTGCGAGAGGACGCACGCTGGCGCGTCGTCGACGCCGCGGGTCGTGTCGTCAAGAAGGCCGTCGTCGACGGGGCGTTCGAATTGGGCGGGATGTCCGCCGGGCGCTACACGATCGAATACGAGACCCCGACGTGGCGGCGTGCGGCGGCCGACGCCGGGTTGACGGGCTTCGAAGTCCGTCGCCGCATCGGGGGGGCGTGGGCGTCGGTCCATCCCCTCGCCGAGGCGGCGGCGGAGCGTCGGGATGCCTCGTCGTCGATCGATTGGCCGCAGGGCGCGGTGCGCTCGGTCGCGCTCCGACTTCCCGACCTCGAGGCGGGGCGGAGCTATCGCGGGCGCGTCGAGGTGCGCGTCGACGGCGAGGTCCGACTCTCGCTGCCGTTGACGGTCGATCGGCGGACGTCCGACGCGCCCGACCCGACGGCCGCGGAGGCGGCGCTGGTTGCATCGTTGTCGCAGTCGGCGCGCTCGATCCTCGACGACCCCGACGCGTCGCTCGTGGCGAAGCGCGAGGCCCTCGCGCGCGCCGACCGCGCGCTCGCGCTCCGCGCCGGCGACGTCGGCCTCGAGGAACTGGCGCTGCGCGCGGCCCTCGCGCTCGCGGGTGACACGACCGCACGCCCCGACGCCGTGCGTCGCGCCGAGGCGCTCTGGAAGAAGCTCGATCGTGCGCGGGCCGATCACCGGGCCGCGCTCGGGCGCGTGCTGCTCGTCCGCGCCGTGACCGATCGATTGGACGGCAAGCCTTCCGACGCCGACTACGCCGAAGCCCGGTTCCTGTTGTCCGACGACGACTCGGATGTGCTCTACGAGCGCGTTCGCCGGGGACGCGCACCCAAGGGCGACGCGCGGGACGCGCTCGCCGCCGCGAAAGCGCGACGGGACCGGCGTCCGACCAGTTTTCTGGCCGAGGTCGACGTCATCGAGGCCGAACTGGCGCTCGGATGGGGGGTGGCGGCCGCGCGGGAGTGGCGTTCCCTCGCCGATCGGTTCCCGCTCCGACGCACCGAGGCTCGGGCGTTTCTCCCTCGAATCCGCGCGGCGGGCGGCGATCCGGCGCCGAGGACGCTCGATGCGCTCGCGGCGGGCGCTCCGTGACGGCACTACCGCTTCTCGACCCTCGCGACGACGATCCCTCCATGAACTCGAAGTCGAAGTCGAAAACGCCCGACGCCGCGCCGGCGTCCGACGCCGCGATCGAGATCGAACAGCCCGGTGCAGAGAAGCCGACCGGCGGTCCGCGGGGGCGTGCGAAGGCGCTGGCCGACGGCATCGCCGTCCGCGTCGTCAAACGGGAAGGGGCCGTGCTGCGCGAAGCCGACGGGCGTACCCTGCTCGAGATCGACGGCCGACTCGCCGCACGCTGGGCGCTGCGCGACGGCTACGTCGACGTCGAGGTGGACCCGCGCTCGGGCGTGGCCGACGAGCGCACGCTGCGTCGCGTCGGGATGCCGCATCCGGACCGCGAACGATCCAAAGCCGGCTGGCGGCTGATCCGCGTGCGCACCCATCGCGACGCCTCGCGCGTCGTCTCGGCGCTCAAGGCGCCGCGCGTCAAGTCGACGGGCGAAGAGCGCGGTTCGCGGCGCATCGTGATGCGGACCGAGTTGCTGGTCGGATCGGTCCACGTGCGTCGACTCGAGGACCCGCCGCGTCCCGACGACGGTGCGCGCATCTTCGTGGATCTGGTCTGGCCGCACGGCGTCGACCGTCGTCGCGCACAGATCACCGATTGGATGCCCGAGATCGCCCCGGGCCCGAAAATCCGCGAGGTGTTCGGTCCCGTGCCCGCGCGCACGCGCGGCTTTCGGCGCGTGTACCTCCAGGAATTGAAGGGTTCGAGCAAGGCGTCGTGGGTCAGCAAACTGCGCCATCTGGCCCAGCAGGGGCCGTTGACGCTGGTCACGGCGGTCCGCGACGTCGCGTTGTCCCATGCCGCGGTCCTCGTTCAGGCGATCACGAAGGGTCGGACGCCGCGAGGATGATTCGCCGGCCCGACGACGGGCCCCACGCAATGGAAGGGAGCCCGAGATGATCAAGGACTCGATCTTCACGCGCATCCTCCGGCGCGAGATCCCCGCGACGTTCCTCCACGAGGACGAGCACTGCTTCGTCATCCGGGACATCGCGCCGCAGGCCGCGTTCCACGTGCTCGTGATCTCGAAACTCCCGATCGTGTCGCTCGGCACGGCGACGCTCGAGGAGCGCGCGCTGCTCGGCCACCTGCTCTTCGTCGCGAAGACGGTCGCCGACAAGGCCGGACACGGTGGCGCGTTCCGCGTGATCACCAACTCGGGCGCGGCCGCCGGGCAGACGGTGCCCCATCTCCACTTCCACGTGCTCGCCGGACCCGAGAGCCCCTACGAGGCGCGACCGACGGACGTCTGAGCGGAGCGCATCGGATCGTTCACCCATCCGTTGCGGGCACGCTGCACCCACAGGGGCGAGCTATTCCGTTACGGGCGACCATTCCGTTACGGTCGACCATTCCGTTACGGGCGACCCATTCCGTTACGGGCGACCCAATCCGTTACGGGCGAGACGGCCGGATGCCGATCCAGGCGGCGTGGAGCGAGACGGTCGTGATGATCCCGAGACCGACCATCGCGAGGTTCTGCATGCTGAAGAGCCCGTAGAGGTACGAGCCGTAGATGCCACCGAGGATGGCGCCCGCGTAAAACGACAGGCGCAGCGCACGGACATCGCCGGCGGCGTGGGGATCGTTCGCTTCGGTCTGGGCATCGATCATGGGGGGCTCCGAAGGGCGCGATTCTACGGAGGGAGGCGGCGGAGGCGAAGCGCCGAAGGCGGAGAGTGCGGGAAGGAGTTCCGCGGGGGGGGCTACCGCAGTCGCTGGACCGCGGCATCGAGCACGGTGTCCGTTCGGCCGACGAAATCGAGAGGGCTCGGTTCCATGACGACGTCGGGTTCGACCCCTCGTCCGTCGTAGAGGCGACCGTCGGATCGGAACGACGCCATCGTCGAGAGTTCGACGCCGAGCGCGCTGTTCAAGAGGACGTGCGTGTCCTTGCGCCCGCTCCCGCCCCCGCTCGGCGTTCCGAGCAACGTGACGTTTCGATGCCCCTGAAACGCGGACAGGAAGATGTCGGTCGCGCTGAAACAGCCCGAGTCCAGGAGGACGACGACGGGCTTGTCGTAGGAAGGCGACTTCGCCTCCGGCGCTCGCTCGAGCACGAGGTAGTGCCACGCGCTGAAGCCCGGTACGGGGAGCGGCCACTCGGGTTGGAACGCCGCGGCGACCGTCGCGATCGCCGCCCGACTCGCGACGGACCATCCGCCCCACGCGGCGGGGTAGCTGAAACGGTTCGCGAGGTATCCCTCGGCGAGATCGGGCCTCTCGCCCGGGCCCAGCCGAATCGCCCCGACGTTGACGACGCGAGAGGCCTCACCCGGCCTCTGGAAACACGGGAACAGGACGTGGAGAGGGCGGCGACTGCCTCCGCCGTTCCCCCGCACGTCGATCACCAGCCCCTTCGTGCGCAAGACCGACGTCATCGCCGCGAACAGGTCGTCGAGGAACGCCGGATCCTCGTCCATCGAAGCGATGCGGAGGTAGCCGATGTTGCCGTCGAGCACCCGCGATCGGCTCCGTGGCCAGGCGCCGTACGCCGGCTTGCGCGCCGCGAGCGCGACGGCGATCGTCGAGGGGCTCTTCCCGTCGGCGGCGGCCAGTTCGAGCTCGATCGTCGGCTTCGGCGGCAGCGAAAGCTCGGCCCGAAGGTACGCGACGAATCGAAGGGCTCTCATCGTCCGATGGGCGACGAGATGCGGCGCGCCTTTCGCGACGGTCCTCGATGCGACTTCCACCCAGCGCTCGACGGGGATCCCGTCGATCCGCCGAACGTAGGGTCGGGCATCGTCGAGGAGCCCCGTCCGATCGGGCTTGAACGCGACGATCCCTCGCTCGGTCCGTTCGACGAGGAACGGGGCGAACCCGTCGGGCAGATGGCGCTCGAATGCGTCGACGCCGCTGTGACCGTCTCCGTACAGCGCGAGCACCTTCTGGAGTTGGATCGCGAACGCCCCCCTCGAGATCCCGTCTCCGACGCGCGTTCGGATCTCGTCGAGGACGGCGCGCGTGTCGACGCCGAGCCGTGTCGCGTACGAAAATCGGTGCTCGACGAGCCATTCGAGTTGGTCGAGATCCTCGCCCACGGCGGTCGCGGTGAGTTCCGGACCCGAGTCGTGCCGGTTGAGGAGCGCGTCGAACGCCGCCGACGGCTTGCGCGCGTGGTCGCGGCTCACCCTCGGTGGTGCGGTCACGCGCCCATCGGGTACGTCGTGCTTTCCTTCACGCCCTCGGCGGGCGTCACGGAGTTTCGTCCGGTTCTCCTTCGTCATCGGGACCGAATCGAGCCGCGTGATCGTGCCGGCCGCGGACTCCCTCACGTCGAGCGACACGGTCGCACCCGGAGTCTTTCCCATTCCGATGAGCACCTCGACGAGATCTTCCTCGAAGCGCTTGCCCCAGTCCTTCCCGTATTGCTCGTGGCAGTACGCGACGATGTCGGCGGCCTTCGTGTCGTCGATCGCGACCAGCGTGTACGAGCGACCTCCGACTTCCACGGTCGCGACGTCGCCCGTCCACGCGACCGCGGTGAAGGGCGAGGCTCTGGGGACGTCACCGGCGCGAGCCGGAATGGGGCACGCCATGCCGAGCACGCACGTCGCGAGCAGGACGGCGCGCCGCCAGGAGGCCGGTGCCGGGCGCGGGGCGGACCGCGATGAATCGCGCGCGTCGATGACGGGCTCCGGGACGCAGGTGGGCCGGAGTATCTGCGAAGCGAGATCGGGCGTCGATACGATTCGGTGATGTACCCGAAGGACCCGAAGGACCCGAAGGACCCGAAGGACCCGGACGCGGAGGAACACGTGGCCGACCCCGCCGCCGCGCACGCCGACGACCCGGGTGCGGACGCCGGCGACGACGCGATGCCGATCTGTTTGCGTTGCTTCGCGCCGCTCGAGGGCGCACCCACCAACTGTCCGAATTGCGGTGCCGGTGCCTCGCTGTCGTCGATGCTGGGTCCCTCGGTCGCCGGCGGGGTGGACGTCGGCCCGGCGCACGTCGGTCCGTGGCTCGGCAAGCCGAGGCGAACGTTGTCCGTCTGGACCTTCGTGCTCGTGTGGATTCTCGGACTGTTGTTCATCCCGCCGTTGACGGACGTCAACCGCGCGAGAGGCGAGGGCTTCTGGGCGAGCTACCGGCTCGAATCGAGTCTTCAACTCCCCGTCGTGCTGGGTTGGACGGTCGTGTTCGGTTGGTTGATGTTCCGCGAATCGAAGAGACGGCCGGACGACCCGTCGGGCGAGGGCGGAGCGGATCACGACGAACCGAGGGCGCCGTAGCGGCGCTCCATCGACGTCGAGAACGGCGGGGCGCGGTGCCCGAGCCGGCCGCTCCTGCGCCTGCGACGATCACTCCGGACGATCGGGATACCGTGCGTCGGCGCGATCGAGGTCGTCGGGCGAATTGAGGTTCTCGAGCGAACGCAGATCGGGGTCGGCTCTTCGTAGGAAGTCCTCGCCGACCACCACGTGGGACAGCGTTTCGAGCAGGTAGATCGGCCGCAGCCGACCGACCGCGAGGAGTGCCCGTGCGGCGCCGAGCGCCGGTGCGCGGCGGTAGACGCCCGCGAGGGGATGGATGCGACCCTCTGCTTGCGGCACCGCGACGTCGGCGGAGCCGAGCGCCTCGAACATCGCGCGGACGAACGCGGACCTGAGGAACGGCGTGTCGCAGGCCGACAGATAGGCGACGGGCGATCGAAGCGCCGTGAGTCCGGCGGCGAGGCCGCCGACGGGGCCGAGACCATCGATGTCGTCGAAGGTGACCTCGATCGGCGTGCGGCGTCGAGTCGGCGGGAAGGGTGGCAGCGCTTGATTTCGGCGCGCGACGACGATGATCTCGTCGACGACCTCGGACAGCGTCGAGAGCACGCACGAGAGCAGCGTCGTCGCGCGGAACGGCAGGGATGCCTTGTCGCGCCCCATGCGGCGGCTGCGTCCGCCGACGAGGACGACCGCTCCGCGCGCGGGACCGGCGTCGGTCATGGGCGAACGCGGTCGGCGGCGTCCGCTCAGTTGTTCTCGGCGTCTTCGAGCGATTGGAGCCACGCGAGGGCGCTCTCGTTGTCACCGCCCAGATGGCGGTAGAGCTTCAGCGTGTCCTCGGCCTTGCCGAGGAATCCGAGTCGATCGCCCTGGATGATCGCCAGGTAATAGAGCGGCTCCGGATTGCGGGGCTCGGCCTTGATTGCTGCCAGCAGCTTGCCCTCGGCATCCTCGTAGTCGGATCGATTGTGGACGATCAGCGCCGACGCGATCCACGGCTCGGCCGACTTGGGGTCGAGTTCGGCCGCGTGCAGATAGGCCATCAGCGTTTCCTTGCTGCCCTTGCGGTCGAACGCGTGGGCGTTCAGGAGCGCACAACGGCCGTTGGTCGGCGCCATCTTGAGCGCGGTCTTCAGGATGGAGAGCGCCTGGTCGTACTTCTCATCCTTCAATTGCAGGTACGCCTGGAACAAGAGCGGCTCGACATCGGCAGGTGCCAGTTTCTCGGCGGTCTCGAGCGCCGCGAGCGCATCGGCGGGGGGACCCTCCTCGATCGCGAGCACGAGCCTCAAACCGTGGAATCGCACGTCCTCCGGGGCGCTGCGCAAGCAGACGTCGAGCGCACCGACCAACGGCTTCAACACGCTCATGTCGATGCCGAGTTCGATCGCGGCTCGCAACTTCAGCACGTCCTGCCCCGCCGTGGCGATCGACTGTTCGAGCGCGGCGCGCGCGGACTCGCCGAGCTTCGCGGAGTAGGCCACGAACGACGTGGCGAGTTGCCAGAGGAACTCGGCTTTCGGGGCGTTCGGGTCCTTCGCCATCCCCTCGGCGCAGGCGGCCGCCCGGCCGAACGCGACGTCGACGAAGGCCTTGCCGACCTTCGAGCCGAGATGCATCGGCTCGATGGCGAGCGACTTGCCGTAGGCCTCCTCGGAACCCTCGTAGGTGCCGTAGTTCTCGTGCAGGAAGCCGGCGTATGCCCAGTCCTTCGCGCTGCCCCGCACCCTGACGAGCGACGCGACGACGAGCAGTGCATCATCGAAGCGCTTGTCCTTTTCGCATTTTTCGGCGAGCGCCTGCAGTTCGTCGCAGCCCTTCGGCAACACGGTGCCATCCGAGAGCGTCGGGGGCCTTTCGGCTTCGGCGGGCGGTGCGGCGGGGGCATCGGGCGTGGCCGCAGGCGCCCCCGGCGCGCCAGGCGTCCCGGTTGAAGGCGTCGTCGCCACGGGGGTCGTCGGGCCCGGGCCCGCAACGCAGGCCGCGCGGCGCACGGCGAAGAACGCACCGTCGTTCAGCGCGTTGAGTTCGGCCTGATAGATCCCCTCGAGCGCGTCGTCGAGCCGAGCCTTCTGCTGCGCGCTCAACCACGCGATGCGCGACTTCGACGCCTTCGAAGACGTCGCGCTCGACTTGCCCGCATTGGCGCCCGCACCGGTCCCCGGCTTCGCCTTCGTGCCGCCGGCCGAGCCTCCGGCGGGTGTGCCCCCGCTCGACATCGCCGCCGTCGTGGACCCGCCACCGCCCGACGAAGTGCCGCCGGTCATGCCGCCGCCACCCGTGAAGTTGCCACCCGATGTGGGCTGGCTGCCACCGGCCTGCGCGCTCATGCCGGAGCTGCCGCTACCGGAGCCGGCGCCCGCGCCCTCGCCGCCGCCTCCGCTCATGCCACCCATCCCGCTCATGCCGCTCATCCCGCCGCCCATTCCCATCGCCGGATCGCTGGACGAGAACACGTCGGTGTCGTCGAACTCCGCGCCGGCGAGCCGGTCCAACGGTCCCGAGGAGTCGGCGCGAGCGGCCCGCGGTTCGATCGCGAGTCCGGAAACGAACGCTCCCGCGGCGGCCGCGGTCGCGATGGCGAAAAGCACCGTGGAGATTCGATCGTGGCGGAGCGTAGGCATGCGAGACCCTCCCGAGGCAGCAATCGTGTGCAACCGCCGATGTATGCGAAATTCGCGCCGCGTTCTGTCAGGTAGGTCGCACCCCGTTCGGTAGGTGGGTCGGTGTCGGCCGACCGTGTTGTCGGACTTCGTTTCGGCCCGACCGATGACCGAGATTCAGGGGCACCCGGGGCAAATCATCTGGAAATGACCTGGGACTTACGACCCTGAACACGAGCAGATCGGGACTTTGGTCCCTCACCCGAGCCTTGGGCAGTTGTCGGCGGCCCGACCGGGGTCGCGCAGGGCCGGCCACGTGCTGATGTCCGTGGCGTTGCGGGTTTCCGGGGGGTAACGGGACGGCACGTCGCGCGACCCTCGGGACTCCCCAGGAACACGCCGGGGGCGCGTCACCGAGCGTCACGCCGGAGCTTGCCTGTCGGTGCGAGACTTCGGCTTCAAGCGCTCGGGAAAGTGATCGAGCACCGAGATCGCCGGAACGAGCGCCACCGTTCCCAGTGCGCACAGGCTCGAGCCGCATATCGTTTTGTGGAGCGCTGGCAGCGCCTGGAACTCCTCCTGGGTGGAGGTGCCGGCCAGGGCGCGCTCGAGGATTTCCACGGCCTTTTCGCTTCCGACACGGCAGGGCACGCACACGCCGCACGACTCGTTGCGGAAGAAGCGGACGGCGTTCGCCGCAACGGCGAGGACGTCCCGACCCTTGGCGAGCGCCATCACGGCGCCCGAGCCGAGTGAGCTGCCCGCGGCCCGCACCGCGTCGAATGACAGCGGCGTGTCCAGTTTCGAGGCGGGAAGGAGGGCCGCCGACGCCCCGCCGGGGAGAAACCCGACGAGTTCGCGTCCTTCGGGCACGCCGCCCCCGTGGACGTCGATCAACTCACGCACGGTCGTGCCGGTCGCGACTTCGTAGACGCCCGGCTTCACGACGTCGCCGGCCAGCGCGATGAACTTCAAGCCGGCGCCGCCGTTCCTGCCGCGCGCGAACCAACGCTTCGGCCCATCGGACAGGATGCGCGGAACGTGGGCGAAGGTCTCGACGTCGCTCTGCAATGTCGGCCGGCCGTAGAGCCCGTGCGTAGGGGGGAACGGCGGCCCGGCGCGCGGCACGCCCCGGCGGCCCTCGAGCACCTCGAGCAGCGCCGTCTCCTCGCCGAGGATGTAGCCGCCCGGGCTCGTGAAGATGGTCAGCGACTCGACCTCCGCCGCGGCGAGCGCGCCTTGCCGTTCCGCCTCGTCGATCGCGTGCGCGATCGCGATCCTCTCGGGGACGTACTCGGGCCGGAGATAGACGATCGCGGTGGTCGCGCCGATCACGCGACAGGCGATCAACATCCCCTCGATCACCAGGTGAGACAATTCGGCGAGGATCACGCGGTCTTTGAAGGCGCCGGGCTCCGAATCGTGCGCGTTGCAGATGACGTACTTGGGCTGTCCCGGTGCGTTCCGCACGCGTTCCCACGCCCGTCCCGTCGCGACGTCCGCACCCGCCGCGCCCCCTAGCCCCGACGCGACGAGGAGGCTGGGTATCGTGTCGATCGCCGCCCGATCGCCCGCGAGCATGCGCTCGAGCACGCCGTACCGGCGCTCGCCCGGGCCGTAGGGGTCGGTCGCGAACCGGCGACCGGTCGGGACCGGCTCGGCGGACGGAATCGGCGCCATTCCAAGCGCCATCGCTTCCAATCGGGCATCGGTCGCGAAGGCGAGCGGCACGTCGTTGATCACGGCCACCGGCGCGACATCGCAGCGACCGAGACAGCTGACCTCTTCCACCGCGACGTCGATCCGGGAAGCGAGCCGTCGCCGCGTCGACTCGGTGAGCGCTCGGGCGCCCCGGATGGCGCAGGGCGCATCGCGACAGATCGCAATCGAGCATCGGGGGGGTGGTGTGCGGCGGTAGCGCGGATGAAACGAGGCGACGGCCTCGAGCGCACTCAGCGGGATCGACTCGGCCTCGGACAGCGCCGAGAGCGACCCGTCGGAGACCCAGCCGTGCGTCTCTTGCAACTCCGACAGCCGTCGGAGCACGTGCATCGCAAGTCCCGGCATCGCGTCGTCGCCGCTCATCGGCGAAACGATAGCAATGCCGACCCGGCCCCCGTCACGGTGGTGTCAGCGCAGCTCGGAGCCGAAGGGGCGATCGCTCGGTGGGGGAGGCGCCATCGCGAGTGGCCGCGTACGCGGCGTCGGCTCGGCCGGAGTGGCGGCGGGAGCGGCAGCCGGAGTGGCGGCCGGTGGGGGGAGAGCACGAGAGGGGGGAGGAGGTGCCGGCCTCGGTTCGAGAGGCGAAGGCGACGCGTGGCGCTCCGCGCGGTCGGAGGTCCGCTCGTCCTCGAACGCGCGGTCGAAATGGGTGTCGTCGCCCGGTTCGAAGTCGGTGGGCGCGTGCGCGACGGGCGCGGCATGCGTGCGTCGCTCGTGACGCCAGACGTCGTCGGCGATCTCGCGCCAACGCGTGACCGGCCCGAGATCACGGCCGCGGGCGCGCAAATCCAGTTGGAAGTAGGCCAATGCCTCGGGAAACACCGAGCGCTCGACGATGGAACGCTGCCTTCGCTTCTGGTCGGGCGGCTCCTGCAGCCGATCCTGCAGTCCGAGGATCTCACGCATCTCGTACGACGTCCGCCGGGGCACGTTCATGCGCAATGCCATGGGCCGGAAGAGTTCTTCCGTGTGCGTCCAGAAATCGGGTCCGCGGCGTCGCCCGCGTGACCATTCCGAGAGGATCCAGGGCCCGAGCAACACCGACATCTCGAGCGATTCGGGCACGCCGCGGGCGCCCATGCCCCAGGCATCGGCGGCGTTCAACAGATTCCAGGTCAAATGCGAAGGCGGTGTGTCGGCGGGCTCGCCTTCGCGCGCCGCTTCATGCGTGCCGCCCGCCGTATCGGGCCACTCGATCGGCCCTTCCAGGAACTCGCACAGGTCGGGCAGCCAGGGCTTCAAGACGCCGAGGTCGAAGAGGCCGCGCAGCGTCGGACCGGCCGCCCCCCGAGCGAGGATCTTCACCAGTTCGTTGTAGAGCCGCGAACCGGACGACTTGGCGATTTCGGGGGCGCAGCGCAGCGTCGCTTCGCGTAGAACGGGTTCGAGCGTTCCGCCGATGCGTGCGGCGAAGTGGACCGCCCTCGTCATCCGGACGGGGTCTTCCTTCAGCCGGCGATCGGGGTCGCCGATGGCGCGGATCACCCGGGCCTCGAGGTCGGCGAGCCCCCCGACGTGGTCGATCACGCGGTCGCGGGTCGGATCGTAGAAAAGCGCGTTGACCGTGAAGTCGCGGCGAAAGGCGTCCTCGATCGCGGTGCCGAAGACGTTGTCGTCGTAGATCGGCGCGTCGTCCCGGTCGGGATGAGCGCCGAGATCGCCCGGGTCTCGTCGAAACGTCGCCGCCTCGACCACTTTGCCACTCGGGAAGCGGACGTGGACGAGTCGAAACCGGCGCCCGATGACGAAGGCGCTCCGGAAGAGGCGCTTGATGCGATTGGGCGGGGCGTCGGTCGCGACGTCGAAATCCTTGGGTTCGAGGCCGAGGAGCAAGTCCCGCACGCACCCACCCACGAGATAGGCCTCGTGGCCCGCGTGCTGGAGCCGCGAGACGACGTGGAGGGCGTCGGGGTCGAGGCTCTCGCTTCGGATGCGCCCGCGGGCTTCGAGGATTCGCGGGGCGCGGGGGGCGATCGACTCCGGATCGCCGTGCGGGGAAGGCTCCATTCGGGGCATCCGGGGCATCGTACGGCCGGGTCGCCCCCCGCGGGCGTTCGGGACGGGGCCTCCACCGATCGGCAGGGTGCGAGCGGTGGCTCGAATCGAGCGCGGGACTCGCGTCCGACGGCCGCCCGTCCGCGACGTGCTGGCCTCGGGATCGAACCTCCCGTATCGTTCGAGCCATGTCCCCGCGATCCGTGATCGTCGTTCTGTGTCTTGCGCTCGCCGTCGTGGCTCCCTCGGTCGGGTGTTCGGGGGTGGCATCGCTCTCGACGACGAAGTCGCTCGTGACGTCCGGCGACGAAGTCGCGGCCGTCCGCGCGAAGGTCGATCAGGCCGTCATCGCGGGAGAGTACGCCGATGCGTGGGACCTCGAGGCGGCGTCGGGCAAGGACCGCGGGCGGCTCGAAACGATCGCGCTCGCGTCGCTCGCGGCCGACGACGGCCCCTACGAGAAGATGTTCGCCGAGTTGATCGGCGCCTTCCACGGACTTTCGCCCGAGGCGCGCACGCGCGTCGGCGCCGAATCGAAGAGGGCGATGGAGGCGAAGAAGTGGGATCGCGCGGCGGAGATCGAGATCGCCGCGGCCGAGGATGCGCCGGCGTACAAGTCGGCCTTCGGCGTCTACGAACGCACGCCGCCCTCCGACGCGCTCTCCGTGCTCGAGCGCATCGAGAAGGCTCGCAAGCGCCATGCAACCGAGACTTCGAAGAGTTCGTCCGGCGGCGCCCGCTAGTGCCCACGATCGGCATCGGGGTCGCGGGCTGCGGTGAATGGGGGCGCAACCACGTGCGTGCGCTCGCCGCGCTGCCCGGCGTGCGACTGCTCCACGTGGCCGACCCGGACGCCGCCCGACGGGAATTGGCGCGGACGCTGGCCCCGTCGGCGATCGTGAGCGAGAGCCTCGACGCGGCGCTCGCCGACCCGAGCGTATCGGTCATCGCGATCGCATCGCCGAGCCCGACCCACGTGCCGCTCGCTCGGCGGGCGCTCGATGCCGGCAAGCACGTGCTCGTCGAGAAGCCGCTCGCGCCGACGACCGCCGAGGCGACCGATCTCGTCGCTCGCGCGAAGAAGGCGGGCCGCCTGCTCGGCGTGGGGCACCTGCTCCTCCATCACCCGGCCGTGCGGCACTTGAAGCGCCTGATCGAGCGCAAGGCGCTCGGGACGGTCCATTACCTCTACGCCCAGCGCACGAACCTCGGCCGCATCCGATCGGACGAGAACGCGCTGTGGAGCCTCGGACCTCACGACGTGAGCGTGATGGCGTACCTGCTCGACGCGTGGCCGCTCTCGGTGTCGGCCCAGGGCGCGGCCTACGTGCAGCCCGCGCGGGCCGACGTCGTCTTCCTGACGCTGCGATTTCCGGGGGACCGTCTGGCCCACGTGCACGTGTCGTGGCTCGACCCGCACAAGGTGCGGCGATTGACGATCGTCGGATCGTCGAAGATGGCCGTTTTCGATGACATGGAGCCCGCGGAGAAGATCCGCATCCACGACAAGGGCGCTCAGGTGACGGAGCCCGGCACCTGGGGCGAGGCGCTCTCGCTGCGATCGGGCGAGACGCGCATTCCGCGACTTCCCGTGGGCGAACCGCTGCGGGAAGAGTGGCGCGCGTTCCTGAAGTCGGTGCGGACGGGTGCCCCGTTGCTCGCCGACGGCGCATCGGGGCTCGAGGTCGTGCGCGTGCTCGACGCGGCCGAGCGGAGTCTTCGGGCGGGCGGACGCGAGATCGCCGTCGGGTCCGTGCGCACCTGACGCGGCGGCCTGGAACTCGACCTTGACGGGCCTTGCTCCCCAACGCAACCTCCCGCCATGATCGTCGTCGCGTCCATCCCGCCGTTGCTCGCCGACATCGGCGTCTCGATCCTGGTCGCAGCCACGCTCGCGTTCCTCGCACGCGGGGTGAAGCAGCCGTTGATCCTGGCGTACGTGCTGGCGGGCGTGCTGCTCGGCGACAAGATCGGCTTCAGCCTCGTGACGTCGATCGAGAGCGTCGAGGCGATCTCGAGCCTCGGGTTGATCCTGCTGCTCTTCCTGATCGGGCTCGAGATCGACGTGCCCGCACTTCGTCGATCGGGCAAGGCAGTCGTGCTGGCGGGGCTGCTCCAGGTCCCGATCAACGCGGCGCTGTTCGTCGGGCTCCCGATCCTGCTCGAGTCGCTGGAACTGACGCCGCCGCTCGGCCGGTACGGCGTGCTCTACGTCGCGTTCGCGCTGTCGCTCTCGAGCACGCTCGTCGTCGTGAAGCTCTTGCACGACAAGTTCGAGATCGACACGTCCGCCGGCCGATTGACGCTCGGAATCCTCGTGCTCCAGGACTTCTGGGCGATCCTGTTCCTCGCCGTCCAGCCGAGCCTCGCGTCGCCCGAGTTCGGCCCGTTGCTGCTGTCGCTCGGCTACGGCGTCGGACTCGTCGTGGGCTCGTTCCTCGCCGCGCGCTACGCGCTCCCGATCATTTTCCGTGGGGCGGCGCGGGCGCCCGAACTGATCGTGCTCGGCGCGCTCGCATGGTGCTTCCTGATCGCGGGGCTCGCCTCGCGCGCGCGGCTCTCGGCCGAGATGGGGGCCCTCGTCGCGGGCCTCTCGCTCTCGGTGCTGCCCTATCGCGCCGACGTGATCGCGAAGGTCACGACCGTGCGCGACTTCTTCCTGACGCTGTTCTTCGTCTCGCTCGGACTCGCGATTCCCGAGCCGACGGCGTCGACCGTCGCGGTCGCCGTCGGCGTGGCCGTGATCGTGTTCGTCTCGCGCTTCGTCGTGCTCGTGCCGCTGATCCGCAAGTTGGGCCCCGGCGATCGCGCGGCGCTCAACGTTTCGGTCAACCTCGGCCCGGTGTCGGAGTTCTCGCTGGTCCTGACGGCGATCGGGCTCAACTTCGGACACGTGACGCCCGCGGTGCTCGAGTTGGTCGTCTACGTGATGGTGGTCACCGCGGTCGCGGGCACCTACGCGATGCTCGGCAGCGAGAGCATCATTCGCGCGGGGCTCGGGCTCCTGACGCGATTGGGCTGGGCGGGACGGGAGGGCCCGGCACCGGACGCCGACAAGTTGCACCACCCGCGCTCGATCGCGCTGCTCGGATTTCACCGCACGGCGAGCGCGCTCGTCGAGTCGTGGGCGCGCACCGCGCCCGACCGGTTGACGCAAGTGCTGGTCGTCGATTTCAACCCGGTCGTCCTCACCGAACTCGAGAAGCGCGGCATCGCATGCGCGTACGGCGATCTCGCGAGCCCCGACACGTTGCTCCACACCGGCCTCGAAGGGGCGGAGGTCGTCGTGTGCAGCATCCCCGACAGCCTGTTCCGGGGAACCAACAACCGTCGCCTCCTCGCGCAACTTCGAACGCTGTGCCCCGACGCGCGCGTGATCGTGACGGCGGAGTCGCGCGCGGTCGAGGAGGTCCTGCGCCGGGAGGGCGCGGCCGCCGTACACGTCGCCGCGCGCGGCGCCGCCGACTCGCTGCGTGCCGACGTCGAGGCGCTGCTCGAGGGTCGTCCGGCGCCCTCCGAAGCCGACGCCTCCGCGCCGCGTGACGAAGTGCTGCGGTGACGAGATCGAGACGATGCGCCGTCCGGTGCTAGGGACGTCGCGGACTTGCGGTGAAACTCCGCGGTCCGAAGCACGCCTCTGGAGACACGCCGCATGACCGTCGTAGAGACTGCCGTTTCCTCCGTCCCGTTGATGGACCCGAAGCGGGTCTACGCCCAATGGGGGCCCGCCGCCGAGGAGGCGCTCGTGCGCATCCTGCGCGAGCACTCGTTCGTCAAGGGGCCCGAGGTCAAGGGACTGGAAGAGGAGTTCGCTCGATTCACGGGCGTCGCGCGGGCGGTCGCCGTCGACTCGGGTACCGACTCGCTCTATCTTCCGCTGCGGGCCGTACTCGACGATCTCCCGGCGAATCGTCGCGAGGTGATCGTGCCGTCGTTCACGTTCTTCGCGACCGCCGGAGCGGTCGTCAACGCGGGCGGCGTACCGATTTTTGCCGACGTACGTCTCGACAGCCAGAACATGGACGCGGCATCGGTCGCCCGCCTCGTCACCGATCGCACGGCCGCGATCGTGCCCGTCCACATTTTCGGGAATCCGGTCGATCTCCCCGCGATCCGGGCGGCGCTCGGCGGGCGCAAGATCTTCGTGCTCGAAGATGCGGCACAGGCGGTCGACGCGACGGTCGGTGGTCGGCGCGTCGGCGGTCTCGCCGACGCCGGCTCGTTCAGTTTCTACCCGAGCAAGAATCTGGGTGCGGCCGGCGACGGCGGCATCTTCACGACCGACGATCCGAAACTCGCCGACCTGGTCGCCATGCTGCGCGAGCACGGCTCGAGTCAAAAGATGTATCACCACGAACGCGTCGGCAAGAACAGCCGGATGGACGAAATGCAGGCTGCCGTCGTGCGGCGCAAACTTCCGTTCCTGCCTTCGTGGACGGAGGCGCGTCAGGTCGTCGGGGCCCGGTACACGGCCGCCTTCGCCGACGTGCCCGAAGTCGCGGCGCCCGTGCCGCTCCCGGGTGCGACGCACGTCTATCACCTGTACGTGCTCCGGGCGCAGCGCCGGGACGAATTGCTCGC